>JASHUR010000010.1 GCA_030039895.1 Acidobacteriaceae bacterium
CTCGCCATCACCATCGGCGGAGTCGTCTGCATCGCCGCGGCCAATGCGGGCGACACCTCGCAGGACCTCAAGACCGGCTTCATCGTCGGCGCCACGCCCTGGAAACAGCAGCTCGCCGTCATCATCGGCGTTCTGGTCTGCGTCTTCTCCATCGGGCTCACGCTCAACGCCATGAACCGCGGCCTCGAAACCTTCAAGCCCATGGAGGAACCGATCGCCTACAACTTGAACGCGCCCATCCCCGGCGTTCAGGTGGAACAAATGCACTTCGCGCGCGAGCACTTCATGCTCACCGAGCCCGACAACACCACCAAATTCGTCAGCGGCAGCCAGTATGTGCTGCTCAACGCAATTGGCTCGCCCGTGCTGCCCAACGGCAAATACCTCTACAACCCCGCGACTGGAAAAATTGAGATCCAATGGCAGCAAGGCATCGGCAGCGCTCAGGCCGCCGCGCCGCAGGGCCGTCTTATGGCTACCGTCATCAACGGAATCCTTACGCGCAAGCTGCCCTGGGGACTCGTCCTGCTCGGCGTCTTCCTCGTTATCGCGGTCGAGCTGCTCGGCGTGCGCTCGCTCTCCTTCGCTGTCGGAGCCTATCTCTCCATCGGCACTACGCTCGCCATCTTCTGTGGCGGAGTCGTCCGCTGGATCATCGACCGCGCCGCCGCCCGCACCGGAGCCGATCTCGAGAGCGAAGTCTCACCCGGCTCCCTCTACGCCAGCGGACTCATCGCTGCCGGAGGCATCATGGGACTGCTCGGCGTCGCGCTCAAACTCTACGAAGCCGCCACCGGACACGAACTGCATCTCTGGTTCAGCGAAGGCTCCGCGCCCTACCAGCTCCTCTACCACCCGTGGATTTCCGTCGTGATGTTCGCCCTGCTCGGCTTCTCGCTCTACTACTTCGCACGCAAGCCCCTGAACAATAAGTAGGACCTCGGCTCAGCTGTAATTCAGTCCAGAATCTCAGATATGTTTCTCGCCCCATGTAGGACGCGGACAATCTCGATGGTTGTATTCTTAGGCAGGTAAAAGACAAGCCATCGCTCAAAGCCGTTTACGGCCCAACGACGAAGATTCTGTACTTCTGTCTTTTGAAAATGGCAGGGAGAACCGATATCCGGCAGCTGACACAAGCGATGAAGATCACCTTCAATAGCGCTCACGAAACGATCAGCTAATTCGGATCCCGATTGTACATACAGATACCCTGCAATTTCGCTGATATCCTGAAGCGCCAACGGGCGGATTGTTAAACGCAGCATGCAGCTAGGAGGCTCTTTTACGGCGCTTTTGAAGTTTTTGCCGTAATTCTTCCCACATGCGCGGAGTCACATCCATCGCATCGCCCGACCGCAACCCCTCCAACACCTGCAACTCAATTCTTTCGCGTTCGCGGTTCTTTTGATCCAAACGAACTAGCTCACGCACATACTCGGAAACGCTCGTATACTTTCCGGAGTCCACCTGTTCCTCGACATATTCCTTCAAGTGATCAGGCAAGGAAATGTTCATAGTAGGCATGTTGACCTCACGGCTTTCAGCATACGTCAATTTGGCATAATTTGCCATATTTTGCTATGCCGCATCCCCATGGAACTTCGCCAGATGCTCCGGGCTCGGTGGTTTGGTCGCCGCACTCACTACGAACAGGCACAATACCGCCGCCCCCAACGCCGGGAAAATTGCGTCCATGCTGACGATACCCGCAGGTAGATAACGGCTCAGAAGCCCCTGGTCCCAGTTCCAGAACACCGTCACCGCTGTCCCCGCTGCAATCGCGCTCACCGCGCCCCACGCCGTTGCCCTCCGTGAGTAGAACGCGGCCAGAATTACCGGTGTCAGCGCCGCCGAGTACACCGTATACGCATACAGTGCCGCCCTCAGCACCGACCCGGTTCCCAGCGCCTGATACAGCGCAAAGATGCCCAGAAACACCACCATCAATCGCGACACAATCAGGACGCGCTTGTTTGAGGCCTCCGGCGCAATGTACCGCACAAAAATGTCGTTCACCAAGTTCGTCGCCGGAGAAAACAGGTAGTTGTTCGCCGTCGAAACCACCTTCGCAAAGATCGCTCCCATCACCAGCGCGCCCAGCCACGCCGGAAGCCCATGCAGCGCGCTGTACGCCAGGATCTCGCGCGGCCTCTGCGCAATCTCACCCTTCTGATATAGGGCCGACCCCGTCACCGCCAGCGCCACAATCACCGTCTCCAGAATCACCGTGCCGATCACCCACCCCACCACGGCCACGCGAGCGTCACGCTCTGACTTGGCAGAGAAAAATTTCTGGTACATCGACTGGTTGCCAAGCATCAGCAGCAGCGTCGGCACGGCCAGCTCCAGAACCTGCACAAACGTCAGATCGCCGAGCACTTCAAAGTGCGTCGCGGGCAGCGCATGGTGCACTGCGCCCCAACCGCCCGCCACATGGATCAGCATCGGCAACGCAGCGATCAACGTCACCGTAGCCAGAATGCCGATGAACACATCCATGTACGCCACCGACTCCATGCCAGCCACAGCCGTAAACACAATCACAAAGAACGCCAGAATGTATTTGCCCAGCGTGGCCGTAATCACTGTGGGAAAGATCAGGTGCAGAATGTCTCCGCCGCCGATGAACTGATAGCTGGTAATCGCCGTGTACGCAAACAGAATCGCGATCACGCCCAGCACGCGCGCCAGCTGGCTGTAGCGCGCCTCCAGCAAATCAGGAATCGTAAACTGCGCAAACCGTCGCGCTCTCGGCGCGATGAAATAGATCAGCAGCAGCCCAGCCCATCCGCCACCTGCCAGCCACAACGCTACAAACCCGTGCCGGTACGCTGCTTCCGCTCCGGCCAGCAGCGACCCCGACCCGATCCACGACGAGAGCAGCGTAAACACCAGCACAAATGCAGGCAGCGAACGCCCGGCAACCAGGTAATCGGCCTTTGTCTTCACCTTGCTCACGCGAGCAAGCGAAACGGTCATCAATGTCAGTACGACTGCGCCCACAACCAGGGCATAGATTGGCGACATGCGGCTTCCTGCAGTTAAATTCTTCCAGCAAATTTTCAGACTGAACGACTTAGTGTACGGGACTTAGGAGCGATTGTCAGGTATGACCGCTGATGTCGTGCTTCAGGCACGCTTCTCCCGCGCACCAAACAGCGCCGTGCCAATCCGCACCAGCGTCGACCCTTCTTCAATGGCGATCTCGTAATCGCCCGACATCCCCATCGACAGTTCATCAAATTTCACTCGCGGATGCTCCTGCGCCAGCGCCTCACGCAGCCTGCGCAGCTCCCGAAAACACTGCCGCGCCGTCTGCGGATTCTCATGCAACGGAGCCACGGTCATCAGTCCGCGCACCGCAACATACCGCAAGTCTGCCGCGCGCTCCAGCGCTGTTTGCAGCTCCGTACTCTCCGGAGCAAATCCCGTCTTAGCCTCCTCCTCACTCAGCTTGATCTCCAGCAGCACCGGCAATTGTTTCCCCTCACGCTTCGCGGCGTCCTCTAGCCGGTCCATCAGTTTGATCGAATCGACCGTGTCAACCGCAGAGAAAATTGCCGCTGCCTTCGCCGCCTTATTCGACTGCAAGTGCCCGATCATGTGGACTTCGATTCCCTCGGGTAGCTCCCGGCGCTTGGCCTCATACTCCTGTACGCGGTTTTCGCCGAACAGCGTTATCCCTGCCGCAATCGCCTCACTTATCAGCGCCGCCGGATGCGTCTTTGACACCGCCATCAGCCTCACATCGCCGCGGTTACGGTTTGCCCTGCGGCACGCCGCCTGAATGTGTTCCTCTACTGCAGCCAATCGTTTACTGAAGATCATCACCACTTCATCTTAAACAGACACAAAAAGGCCGGGAGACATCGCTCCCGGCCGATTCGATTCCGCGGCAATATCTACTGCCCCGCCGCCCAGTTCTGCAGGTTCTCTCCCTGCATCGAGCGCAGGTCGATGCAGTCGTTGATGTGGTCGCGTGTCTGCAGCAGGGTCCGTGATGCCGCGTGCATTTTATGCGTGTCGAAGAAGTTCATCACCTCGTCGCGCTTCTGCGCCGAGCAAAAGCTGCTCGCTCCGCTCACGAGGATCGCATCCATCCACTCCGTAAGCTGTGCATGTACCTGCGGCCAGTTCTGCTGCACGTAATGCCAGGTCACATCGCGCGTGTGTTGCCCGTACAGCATGCCCCCTAGCAGCAACACGGAGTCCTGGTTCCGCACCTTGCCGGAGACCGCGAAATTCAGCGCGCGCGTCGCCAGTGAAGGCTTCGCAAACTCGCCGAGCAAGCGCAGAGCGGTCTCCTGCAGGTCCGGATTATTCGAAGTCTCAAACACTTTCTCCAGTTGATCGAAGAAGGCCGCATCGCCGTGGATCGCCGCCACTCTCAGGGCCACCTGTGCCAGTGTGGGATCCACCGACGTCTGGTCCTTTAGATACTCCTCAGCCATCGTCTTGGCCTGCGCAATCACCTCAGGATCGTTGCCCAGATCGCCCAGGTAACCGAACAGCGTCGCGCGTAGTTCCGTCCTCATCGGCGTGTCTGTGTCCTGCGGAGCTCCCAGCAGGTTGTAGGCCGGCTCAAACGTCTGCCGCGTCCAGTTTTCCAGCGCCTCGTGCTCTGCCGGAGTCGATGCTATCTGCGCATTGATCACCGCGACATTTCCGAGCGCCGTACCAACCACGGCCGGGCTACGATCATTTCGCACCGCCGCCACCAGGTTCAGATACTGCCCCACCGGAGCCGTATTGGCCCGCACCTTGGCCCACTCATCTCCGATAAACCCGATCCGCTCCTCCGGCGTCAGGTCAGTCTCAACGTTGTCCAGAATCTTTGCATAGACGTCCTGCGGATAGCTGCTGCGGTAGTAACCCAGGCCTTCAGCGTTCCCAAACAGGAACGGCGCCGTCGGTATCTTCAGTGTCTGCTGCGCTGCGCTCAACACCTCGCAATGGTCGCCGCCGTCGTCTGCCTTAAAACAAACCGGAACGTACCACGTCTGCGCGCGACTGGTTTTCACCGTCGGATTCAGGAAAAATCTCTCCTGGCTCACCTGAACACTGCCGTCCGTCGGTTCACCAAACGTCAGCAGCGGTACGCCCGGCTGCGCCACAAAGCTCTCCATGATCTTGTCAATGGGCATGTGACTCACCGCCGTCTGCGCATTCCAGAAGTCCTGCGCATTGGCGTTGGCATACATATGCGCCTCCAGATAGTTGTGCACGCCCTGGCGGAACGTCTGCTCGCCCTCATAATGCTCGACCATATTCAGCATCGCCGCGGCCTTGCCGTAGCTGATGCCGTCGAACATCTCGTTGATCTCGTCCGGAGTCTCCGCCTTCGCGCGAATCGTCCTCGTCGTCCGCTGTGCGTCCAGGTTCAGGGTCCCGTTCAGGTTCATCGCCACATTCTGTCTTAGGTGCCACTCCGGATGCATCGCCTCGATCGGCTTATACTCCATCCACGTCGCAAAGCCTTCGTTCAGCCAGATGTTGTTCCACCAGTTCATCGTCACCATATCGCCGAACCACTGATGCGCCATCTCATGCGCCACCACCAGGCCCACGCGCTCCTTTGCGCCGAGCGAAGCCGTCGCAGGATCAATCAGCAGATCGGTCTCGCGATATGTGATCGCGCCGAAGTTCTCCATTGCGCCTGCCTCAAAATCAGGTATCGCAATCAGGTCCAGCTTCGGCATCGGATACTTGATCCCGAAATAAGTGTCGTAATAGTTCAATACATACTCGGCAATGTGTAGCGCATACTTCGTGTACTGCACTTTGTCCGGCGTTGCGCAAACGCGGATCGGAACGCCGTCGCTCGCGCCTGAAGTGCACTGGAAGTCTCCCACCAGAAACGCCACCAGATAGGTCGACATCTTCGGTGTCGTCGCAAAAGTAATCGTATGCTTGCCCGGAATCGGCCCCGGTGTATCGGAAATAATGTTCGTGTTCGAAATTGCGGTATCGCCCTTGTTCACCACCAGGCTCACCGAGTAAGTGGCCTTGAAGGCCGGCTCATCGAACGACGGAAACGCTCGCCGCGCATCCGTCGGCTCAAACTGCGTCACAGCGTAATTCCGGCGCTTCGTCTTCGACAGATAGAACCCGCGCAGTTGCCCATTCAAAATGCCGTCGTACTCAATCGATAGCGTTAAAGGCCCCGCGGGCAGCGCCTTGTCAAAGTGGAAGGTCGCCTGCTGCTTCTCTTCGTCCTGGGTCACCGTGGCCTTAAGCATCTGGCCGTTCAAATCCGCCGTCACGCTCTTGAAGGTGATCTCCGCGGCGTTCAGCGTGATCGCATCCTGTGGCTGCTTCAGCACCACGTCGATCTTTTCGCTGCCCGTGAAAGTCGCGGTCTTCAGGTTCGGAGTCAGAGTGAGCTGATAATGCTCAGGGCTCACCGTTTGTGGAAGCCGTTGAGCTTGGGATTGGAAGGAAAGACAGGTGGCGGCAAGAAGAAACACTCCCTGAAGTTTCAGGGCCTGGGACAATCGCATGAACATCCTCGCAGGAATGAGAAGTTAGCCAGCGAGCCTTCGGGTGAAGGCGCTAACCCTATATCCTACGGCTGGGGACGGCTTGCGCGCCACCTCGGAGCCCGAAGGATCACCGCCAAATCCAACTCGCGGCGCTGCTCGGCTCACTCAGAGTGACGCCGCGCGGACCGACTCCCCGCTCAGCTCCGCCGCTCGCGCATCTGCATACGCCGCCGCTCCCATCAGAGCGCAGCGGCTTTCCAGAATGATGCGCACCGGCATCTGCACCAGCAGATCGCTCAACCGGCCTTTATCGACGAAGGACTTCGCGAATGTGCCATCCTTCATCTTCTTCAGGATCTTCGGCGCGATCCCCCCGCCCAGATACATCCCTCCGACTGACAGCACCTTCAGCGCCAGGTTTCCCGCCTCTGCGCCATAGGATGACGCGAACATATCCAGTGTCTTCACGCACAGTTCATTGGTTCCCGCCTCGCCCAGTTCGCCGATAATCGCATTCGGGTCCTCGGCCAGCATCCGTTCTTTCAGCCAGTCAGGCTCTTCCATCCCCTTCTCGTCGCGCAAAAAGCTGTAAATGTTCTTCAACCCCAGCCCGGAGACGACGCGCTCAAAACTCACGCGCCCCTTCAGCATGCGTTGCAGATACCGCAACAGCTCAATCTCAAGCTCGTTGCGCGGAGCAAAGTCGCAGTGCCCGCCCTCCGACGCCATCGGCACATGCATCTTTCCGTTCCACGCCAGAATCGCTTCGCCCAGTCCCGTCCCTGCCGAAACCAGCCCGCGATTGCCGACCGCGCTCGGCGCACCGGCGTGAAGTTCGTAAATCTGCTCAGGCGCCAGCTCCGGAATACCGTAGCCGTTGGCTTCAAGGTCGTTGATCAAAAATAGGTGCTCAATCTTCAGCGACAACGAGAGTTCCCTGATGTCCAATACCCACGGAAGGTTCGTCAGCTTCAGCCGCCCGCCGCGTACCGGCCCAGGCACGCCAAAGCAGGCGGCGCTGACGTCCGGGTCGCCGCTCTCAATCAAGAACTTGCGGACAATGTCCTCCAGCCCCGCATACTCGCGCGCCGGAAATCTCTCGTCCTTTACGTGTGAAAGCCGCCCGTGGTCAAATCCGTAAAGCGCCAGGTCTACTTTAGTGCCGCCGACATCACCGGCAAGAATCATCTTTCAATCTCCAGTCGTCCTTTGCCGCTCGCATCCGGAGCCGGCAGCAGCGCGGCAGCATCGGTATCCAGCAGCATCAGCAGTCTTCCATTGCTTGGACGAATCAACTGCGATGGAAGTACCTCTGGATCATACTTGCCCAGCAGCACATCATGCACGGGCTGCGCTTTGTCTTTGCCCGCAATCAGAAAAAACACATCGTGCGCCTGATTGATCACCGGCCATGTCAGTGTGATCCGCCAGGTGTCCTTCTGCGGCACCTGGTTCGCCACCGCAATCCTGATCATCTCGTTGATTGCAGCAGTGTGCGGAAACAAGGACGCGGTGTGTCCGTCATCACCCATGCCCAGTGCAAGCACATCAAAGCGCGGACCCTCGGCGCCCTCCAGACGAAGATGGTTGCGGATCGCCGCCTCGTACTTCGACGCAGCTTCTTCCGGATCCAGCTCTCCCTCAATCCGAAAGATGTTCTCCGGCTTCAGCGGAACCTTCTCCAGCAGCGCTTCGCGCGTCATGCGGTAGTTGCTGTCCTTGTTGTCCGGCGGAACCGTGCGCTCATCCACCCAGTACAGCTCGATCTGCTGCCACGGCATGGCCTTGGCAAACTTCTCCGCCGGGTTCGCCAACAGCTCGAACGTCCTCTTCGGCGTGCTCCCGCCGGAAATCGCGATACGGGCTACGCCCTTCGCGGCTACTGCGGCCTGTGCGGTCTCAAGAAAATGTTCAGCGGCGGCACGGCTTAGGGCATCCGCGCCGCTGTAGACTCGGTATTCAACTTCTGTCCGTTTCGGCATCGCGAACCATTCTTACAATTTCTTCCACTGCCGTCCATCGCGCAGTAGCAGATCCGTCGCCTCTTTCGGACCCCACGACCCGCTGGCGTAGTTCGGAAATGCCAGTGGTTTAGAGTTCGCCCACGCCTCAAGCACAGGCGTATACAGTGACCAAGTGGCCTCCACTCCGTCGCGATGCGCAAACAGGGTCGCGTCGCCCAGCATCGCATCCAGCAGCAGCCGCTCGTATCCGTTCGCTGATGAAGTTCCGAACGCTGTGGCATAGTTGAAGTCCATATTTACCGGGCAAACCGTCATGTCCGGGCCCGGTACCTTCGCTCCAAAGCGCAGTGAGATCCCCTCGTCCGGCTGAATCCGCATTGTGATCAGGTTGGGCTGAATGTCCTTGCAGGCACCGCGATTGGCGCGGTTGAACAGCAGCGTTGGCGGCTGCTTGAATTCGATCATGATCTCCGTCGCGCGTTTGTGCAGACGCTTCCCCGCACGCAAATAGATCGGCACGCCGGCCCACCGCCAGTTCTCAATCTCCAGCTTCAGAGCGGTAAAGGTCTCCGTCTGCGAATCTGGATTGACGCGGTCCTCTTCGCGGTATCCACTGGCCTCAACTCCATCCACAACACCCGGGCCGTACTGGCCGCGCACCGTGTCCCTGATATCAATCGGCTTGATCGCGCGCCAAACCTTTACCTTCTCGTAGCGCACAGCGTCTGCGTGGAACGACACCGGCGGCTCCATACACACAAACGACAGCAGCTCCATCATGTGGTTCTGCACCACATCGCGCAGCGCGCCTGCCTTCTCGTAAAAAGGTCCGCGGCCTTCAATCCCGATGCTCTCCGCAGCGGTGATCTGCACATGGTCAATGTAATTGCGGTTCCAGACCGGCTCAAAAATCCCGTTCGCAAAGCGAAACACAAGGATGTTCTGCACCGTCTCCTTGCCCAGGTAGTGATCAATGCGGAAGATCTGCTGCTCATCAAAGACCTTGTTCACGTCGTCATTCAGCGCGCGCGCACTCTCAAGGTCGTGCCCGAACGGCTTCTCAATAATCACTCGGGCCGTTCCGATCTCCGGGTGCGCCATGCCGTGATTCCCGAGCCGGTGAATAATGTCGGCGAAGTACTCCGGAGCCACGGCAAGATAGAACAGCCGGTTTCCCCTGGTCCCGTAATCGCGATCGTAGCCTTCCAGCAATGCCTTCAGCTGGGCATACCCTTCATCATCGTCAAAGTTCATCTGGTGATAACCCACCTTACCGACAAACCTGTCCAGCTTGTTGGCGCCATCTTTCACGCCGCCAAACTCGATAATGCCCCGCTTCATGTCCTTGGCAAATTCGGCTCCCAGGTCGCGCCGCGCCACGCCTACAACTCTGAACTGCTCCGGCAGCAGCCCCGCCTGCTCCAGGTGGAACAACGCTGGCAGCAGCTTGCGCTTGGTTAAATCGCCGGATGCGCCAAAGATCACCACCACGCCCGGCTCAGGTACCCGCTCGTTCTGTTGCGACGCCTGTACAACATCCTCAGGCGCAATATTGATCGCCGCTGCTGCCATGTTCCACTCCCTGCCCGGCCTTACCGGGCGTCGAACTGTTCGGCTCTATCTTCTGGTCAGGCCTTCTTCACCGCATGCCCGCCGAATTCATTGCGCATTGTCGCCAGCATGCGGTCCGTAAAGTTATCGTGTTCACGCGACCGGATACGGCGGATCAGAGCCTCGGTAATCACCGGCGCCGACACATTCAGGTCTATCGCCTCAGCCACCGTCCAGCGGCCTTCTCCGGAGTCGACAACATACGGCTCCAAACCTTCAAGCGTGGGGTTTTTCTTCAGCGCATCGGCGGAAAGATCGAGCAGCCAGGAACGGATCACGCTGCCGTAACGCCATATCTCAGCTATCCAGGCCAGATCCAGATTCATCTCTTTCTTCTGGTTCATGATCGAGAACCCTTCGGAATAAGCCTCCATGATTCCGTATTCAATGCCGTTATGGACCATCTTCACAAAGTGCCCTGCGCCAGCAGGTCCAGTCCGGCCCCATCCCGCGGCCTTGGCCGGCGCCAACGTCTCAAATATCGGCCGCAGGCGTTCCACAACATCTTGGTCGCCGCCCACCATCATGCTGTACCCCTCCTGCAGTCCCCAAATGCCTCCTGAAGTCCCCACATCCACAAAGTTGAAGCCCTGCGGCTTGAGCTCTGCGTAGCGCCGTTGCGAGTCTTTGTAGTTCGAATTGCCGCCGTCAATAAACGTATCGCCCTTCTGCATTAGCGGCTTCAGCTTCGCAATCGTCTCATCCACGGGATTCCCCGAAGGAACCATGATCCAGATCGCGCGCGGAGCCGTAAGGTTCTTCACCAGGTCCTCCAGCGAATTCACGCCAATGGAGCCCTCGTCCGTCAGCTTCTTCACTGCATCCGCACTGAAGTCAAAGCCAACGACCTTGTGTCCTCCGCGGCGCAGGCGCTCCGCCATGTTGCCGCCCATCTTGCCCAATCCAATCATGCCCAGTTCCATTGCGTCTCCTTCTGGCGCTTCGGCGCACTTGTACGTTTTATGTAAGTTGTTGATTGATCCTAAGTGACCACTTGTCCTTTGAGATGCCGTGTCCGTTGTCTGGATACCGGTATTTGCATCCCGCCTGAAAACTAAACGCGCCTTCGTCTGCCCGCTATTGCTTCGTCACTTCCGGCATGTAACGCGACTCAATGGCAAGCACCTTGTTCAGCCGCCGCACAAAGCGTTCTTCCTGCTTCTGGAACGTTGCGCGAAGAAAACTTGCCACAAGGTCAAACGCCAGCGCCGGGCCTATGATGCGCGCGCCCAGCACCAGTACGTTCATGTTGTCGTGCTCCACGCCCTGATGCGCTGAGTACGTGTCGTGGCACATGCAGGCGCGAATACCAGGCATCTTGTTCGCCGTCACATTCACGCCCACGCCGCTGCCGCAAATCAATATTCCGCGCTCTGCCCGGCCCGCAATCAACGCCCGGCCTACTGCCTCGGCAAAGTCTGGGTAGTCATCCTGCGGCTCAGGCTTATAAGCGCCCAGGTCGATGACCTCGTGACCAAGCTTTTCCAGGTAGCTGCGGACCTCCTCCTTCAGCGCAAAACCAGCATGGTCTCCGCCGATCGCCAGCTTCATGGCTACTTCTCCACCAGCGCCGGTTGTGCCTTGCGGGCACGCTCCAACAGTTCCTTCGCCCGCTTCGCCACATTCGCTGCGCTGAAGCCCAGTTCCTCAAGCGCCTTCGCGCCCGGAGCCGACGCTCCAAACCGCTCCAGCCCTATCACGTCGCCGTGCCGCCCCACATACTTCCACCAGCCCAGCGGAGAACCCGCCTCGACTGCCAGCTTCGGCAAGTGGTCCGGGAAGATTGAAGCCTTGTAGTCCTCGCTCTGCTCTTCAAAAAGCTTCCAGCTTGGCATGGAAACCACGCGCACTTCAATGCCGTCCTTCTTAAGTTCCGCAGCTGCCTTCAGCGCAGGCCACAGCTCAGCGCCTGTGCCTACAATCAACACATCCGGCGATGCGCTGCCCTGCTCGACGATGTAAGCTCCGTGCTTCACGCCTTCATAGATGTTCCGCTTCGTTGGGTCAAGAATCGGAAGGTCCTGCCTCGACAGCGCCATAAAGGATGGCCTCTTGCGCTCCAGCGCCAGCCGCCACACCGCCGCTGTTTCGTTCGCATCCGCAGGACGAAAATCCGTCAGAACCGGCACCGCGCGCAACATCATCAGGTGCTCGATCGGCTGATGCGTCGGCCCGTCTTCGCCCAGCGCAATCGAGTCATGCGTGAACACAAAGATCGAATGCGCGTGCATCAGCGCCGCCATGCGTATCGCCGACTTGCAGTAATCCGAGAACGTGAAGAACGTCGACCCATACGGAATCAGCCCGCCATGCTGCGCCATTCCGTTCACCGCAGCGCACATTCCGAACTCGCGCACGCCGAACCAGATGTTCCGGCCCTTCGGATCGACGTGGAAATTGCCGCCGTCCTTCAGAATCGTCTTCGTCGATGCCGTCAGGTCCGCCGCGCCGCCAATCAACTCCGGAATATCCTTGGCAAAGGCGTTCATTACGGCATTGCCTGCATTGCGCGTGGCGATCGGCTTTGCATCCGCCGCAAACGTCGGCAGCGATTTCTCCCAGCCGTCCTTCAGCTTGCCCGCCTGGGTCCGCTCATACTCAGCCGCAAGTTCAGGAAACTTGCTCTTGTACTCGGCAAAGAGTGACTTCCACTCCTGCTCATACTTCGCTCCCCGCTCAATGATCGTCGACCAGTTCTTCTGCGCCTCTTCCGGCACATAGAAGAACTTGTCCGCCGGCCATCCCAGCGTCTCCTTCGTCTTGATCGCGTCGTCCGGGCTCAGTGCTTCGCCGTGAACCTTATTCGTGCCCGCCAGTGGGCTACCGTAACCAATCACCGTTCGCACCGCAATCAACGAAGGCTTGTCCGTTACCGACTTCGCAGTCTCAATGGCCTTCGAGATTGCATTCAGGTCGTTGCCGTCCGCAACACGCTGCACATGCCAGTGATAGCCTTCAAAGCGCTTCAGCACGTCCTCGGTAAACGAGAGCTCCGTGGGCCCGTCGAGCGAGATCAGGTTGTCGTCGTAAAGGAAGATCAGCTTGCCCAGCCCCAGTGTTCCTGCCAGCGAAGCCGCCTCGTGCGAAATGCCTTCCATCATGTCGCCGTCGCCGCAAAGTCCATAGGTGTAGTGATCGACAATGTCGTACCCGGGCCGGTTGTACACCGCTGCAAGATGCTTCTCCGCGATCGCAAGGCCCACAGACATCGCAAATCCCTGGCCCAAAGGCCCGGTCGTCACTTCCACGCCGTCCGTATCCAGAGACTCCGGATGTCCCGGCGTGTTCGATCCCCACTGCCGGAACTGCTTCAGGTCGTCAATCGTAACGTTGTACCCGGAAAGATGCAGTGCCCCATACAGCAATGCCGAAGCATGCCCGTTCGAAAGCACAAAGCGGTCCCGATTTGGCCACTTTGAATTCTTAGGGTTATGCCGCATGTACTTGTGAAAAAGCAGATACGCAATCGGCGAATCGCCCAGCGGCGCGCCGGGATGCCCGCTCTTCGCCTTATCAACCGCGTCTACTGCCAGAAAACGCAGCGCATTGATGGACAATTGATCCAGTTCACTCATAAAAACCTCTCTCCAACTCCCACTTCTATCTGATGCTCTGGTTCCGAATCGGTGTCGGGTGACTCCAGGGCCACATCGAAGTTGCGGCCCTCCCAGCGATTTTCTTCCGTCCAGTAAAGGGTAAACGAAAGCGGGCCCGCTTGCCCTGCGTCCGTCGGCAGGTCCGCATAGGACCCCACGCACCCCAGCGCGGTCGCGTCCACCGTCTTCGCCGTTTTCCAGCCGTCCGTTGTCCACACCACGCGAAAATGCCTCTGCGCAATGATCCGCAAGGCATATCCCGCTTCAATCCGATACACCGGACGCCGCATTTTGAAGACCTCAATCCGGCAATGTGCATGCCCCCGCGCGTAGCGCTCCTCCACCGGCGGAATGCGGTCAAACACCTCGCCGTCAAACGCCGAGCGCAGCAATTTCAAATATTCCGCATGCGCCCACACCAGCGGCATGGCCGAACCCGCCGGGCATCCCAGCCTCAGGCCGAACTCATCCGGCCGGTCCCATATCTGCTCGGGAAGCATCCCGCCCTGCGAGGCAAACCTCTCGTACGTTCCGATCAGTCCGCTCACATCATGCCCCGCAGCCAGTTCATAGTGTGCCCGCTCGCCCAGCAGCAGCGGCCACGCGCCGCCCTCGCCGTATCCCTGGAATGGCCCGCCGTCCTCACGCTGCCCGTAGCCGTCGTGGTTATAGCGCTTCCAGCATGGGCCCTTCGGAGTGTCCACCTTCAGAACGTGGTCCACCACCTTCAGCGAGTCCACGATCAGCGGGTCGTCCGCTCTCCGCACCCCGTACCGCACCAGCTCCAGAAAACCCGCGTCGACAATCTCCCGCGCCTCAAATTCCGTCTGCTCGCCCGGAGGCCGGTTGGGAATATGAATAGTCTCGCGCCCGCAGCCCTCACGCGCATACGGCTCCCCGCACTCCGGAGGCCGAACCCGCATGTAATACCGCTTCACCTCGGGATGCAGAACGCCGTCGTTGGTTACCGTCCAGTCTTCCAGGTGAGATTCAATCCAGTCCGCCTGCTCTTCGAGGAATCTTGCCACCTCGTCCGAGCCATGTGCGCGCAGAATCTCCGCCGCGCAAATCAGCGCGGAGATCACCGCCGCCAGCGTCGAGGGCGAATAGCCCGCGTTCTCCTCCCAGCGCTCCTGCTGAGTAATCGGAGCGTACCGCACCAGAAAGGCCGCCGCGCGCTCCACAAAGGGCACAACGTCAAACTTCGCCAGGCCGTCCAGCTTCCACAGCCGCCACGCCAGAATAATCGGAAACGCAACCTCATCCAGCTGGATCCCCGTCCAGTACGGCGTGCCGTTTACCCAGAAGTTCTGCGAGAATCCCCCGTCCGTCTTCTGCGTACACGCCAGGTACACCAATGCGCGCCTCGCCGTGTCCACCCGCCCGCAGGCCAGCAGCGCCGATGCGCTCTGCACCATGTCCCGCGTCCACACCAGATGGTATCCGCCCAGGTCATCATCGCTTTTCGCGTAGCCCCACGGAATCGATGCCGACGCGATGAATGCGCCCGCGTACGTCTTGTCCTCATGCGCCAGCACGATGTTATGGCTGATCTGCAACAGACGCCCGCCGTCCTGCGACTGCGCAGCCAGCTCATGCGGAGTCGCCGCGCGGTGCCACTGCTCGATAAAGCGCCGCTGATGCTGCGTGAACGGCGTCGCCAGCGCTCCCATCGTCGCCGACAGAGCCGCGTGATGGCCCTCGCCAAAACCGATGGCGATTGTGAACGCCCTCGTACCGACGGCTTCGATCTCGCCCATCACAGCCACATTGCCGTTCAGCGCCATTCCGAACTGCCAGTCCATCGCAAAATTCTGCTTCAGGTCCTGCCATCCATCGCTTGCGCCCACATATCCGCAACTCGCCCGGCTGAATCCGCAATCCGCCGCCATGGCCAGCGATGATCCGTCCCTCCACGCCACCAGCGCCTTCTTGCCCGCAACATCCACCACCCGCGCTGAGTTGACTGCGCCGCCGCCATCCACATGCGGAGCCATCAGCGCGTAGACCTTCAGCCGCCGCAGCACCTCTTCCATGCC
>JASHUR010000103.1 GCA_030039895.1 Acidobacteriaceae bacterium
ATCCCAGATGCAATCCACAAACAACGGGTATACCCTCAGCAAAAGCGGCACGTACCCGTCATATAATGACGAGTGCTCCCAGGCGGTCACCGCAGCGGGCGGTACGATCGGTTCGAGCTGGACGCCTGACACATCTGGCTTTACGGCAGCCCGCGCCAGCATCTCGAGAGTCTATGCAATCGCCTATGGCTCGGAGACCGGCGATTGTGCCAACGATACCATATCGCCGTGCCAGACGATGATGGAAATGGCCTCAAACTCGGGCTATTTTTACTCGGACGACAACCAAAGCGGGGTTGGCAACGAGGCAACCTGCACCGGAACGGGTGCGACCACGAGTCTTGCGCAGATATTTACGGACATCGCGTCGGATTTCAGCAACTCCCGATTGATTCCTAACGCCGTCTTCGGAGGCACATGATCGACGGCTGAAGAGACACAAAGCAGAAGGCCCGCGCCTGGAATCTCCGGTCGCGGGCTTTCTATTTGGTCGTGAACCTCAATCCCGCATATCCGGACCCGCTTCTACTGCCCCGTGCTCGGTCCGCCGCTAATGTACCTCCACCACCGCCAGTCCCATGGGTGGAAGTGTCAGGGTGAGCTTTCCATCATCCAGCCTGGTCACCTCCGGCGGTCCGGGCTCCGATGCCTGCTTGAGCGCGGCAATCTGCTTGGCTGTCGGATAACGCGGCTTGCCCATTTTGTCCCACGCGGCCAGCGTGTCGCCATGCTGTGCATCTGAGCGCTCAATGCTTACCTGCGCATCCGGCGCTACGCCCTTCAACTCCAGCGTGACCTGTTTGTCGTTCCCCTGCGCATCCGGCTCTACAAGGTTCCATGCCGCAATTACCAACGCGCCGTCCTTACGTCGCGTCACCAGCACATTGTTCTCCGGTGCGGCAATCCGCTCGTCGCCCAGCTCATGCAACATGGCAAAAGCATTGAAGGCAGACTTGGGAATTTCGTCTTCCGCAATCAATCCAAATCCGCCATAAAAAGGGGTCTTCACCGGGCCCTGCTCCTCAAACACATCGGAGAAGGTCCAGTACGACATCATCTTCGCCATGCCGTCGCACTGCCGGATCGTGTCCGCCAGCCACGGCCCCATGTAGATTGAGTCGGTGATCTCCGACTGATTTGAATATGTCGCGTTGAATTCGCTCCAGATCAGCGGAATGTGCGGCCGCGCGGAGGCCAGAATTTCTTCGTGGACCTTCTTCACCGCGGCGCAAACCATCTGGTGCGGAGCAATTGGACGGTCGTCGCCAAAGATGTTCTGCGATGTGTCATTCCCGTATGCGTGCGTCGAAACAAAATCCAGCGGCACATGGTTCTCTTGTGTGTGCGCGATCAGGTCGCCGACCCATGCCGCCTGTGCCGTTGCCGGCCCGCCCACGCGGATGCGCGGACTCACCGCCTTCAACGCGCGCGCCGTGTTGTCGTACAGCTCAAAGTAGGTCTGCTGCTTTGGCTTTCCCGCCCAGAAGTCGATATTCGGCTCATTCCACACTTCGAAGTACCACTTCGAGACCTCATCTATTCCGTAGCGGTTTACCAGATTCCGTGCAAAGGCCGTAATCAGCGCATCCCATTTTGCGTAGCTCTTTGGCGGCGAGACAATCGGCTTGTACCAGAACCCCTGAGAATCCGGCTGCGCTGCCAGGGCCTTGGGCATAAAGCTGATCTCCACGTAGGGCCGCACGCCGTTCTTCAGCAGCCCGTCATAGATCTGGTCAACGTAGGAGAAGTTATAGACCGGATTGCCCTGCGCATCCTCGCGGCATACTCCGTTCTCATCGTCCAGAATGGCGTGAAAACGTACATATCGGAAATCCGTAACCTTCTTTACCGCACGCAGATCATCGCGATAGTCCGCGCGCAACGACAGGTTGGCCCGCCCTGATCCGAACATCTGCTCCCAGAAGTGCGGCAGCGGCGTCGCCGCAGCATGTGCGTTAATTTCGATAGTCTCAGGTGTTGCCGGAGCGCTGCTTTGCTGCGCAAACCCGGTAGGAACAAGAAAAGCCATCAACAGCGCCAGCGTCATTCTGCGCATAGGAAATCTCCCCTCAAGCAGGGAATCGATTCGGCGAAAGGCTATCCGTGAAGTATGCGCGCCGGACCGGCCTCAGGCCCAACCACTTTGATGCGTCGCGCCAGGCCCATTAGACCCAGCATACGGATGCCCCAGTAATTAACGTCCAGCTCATACCAGGCCATGCCGTGGCTGCTTGAGACCGGATGCGCATGGTGGTTGTTGTGCCAGCCCTCGCCGCCTGTCAGCAGCGCCACCCACCAGGTATTGCGCGAGTCGTCCTTCGTCTCAAAACGCCGCGAGCCCCACATATGCGTCGCCGAATTCACCAGCCAGGTCGCATGCAGTCCCAGTGTGGCCCTTAAGAAGATGCCCCACAGCATCCACGACCATCCGCCGGCCAGGTACAGCCCCACACCCAGTACCACTGCCGGAACCCAGTGGTACTTGCTCAGCCATACATAAAATCGGTCGCGAGCAAGGTCCGGCGCGTAGCGCTTCAGCAGAACATTGCGGTTCCGCAGCGTTCCGAGCAGCAGCCAGCCCATATGCGACCACCACCCGCCGTCGCGCGGAGAGTGGGGATCGCCCTCGCGATCGGTGAGCTGGTGGTGCAGCCGATGCACGGCCACCCAATAAATCGGCCCGCCCTGCATCGCCAGAGTGCCGCATACCGCCATTGCATATTCCACCCAGCGCGAAGTCGCATAGCCGCGATGTGTCAGCAAACGGTGGTAGCACATCGCAATGCCCACGTTCTGCGCCGCCACCCATAGCGCTACGGCTATCGCCAGCGCCGTCCAGCTAAAGAAGAACAAAGCCGCCACCGCGCCAAGATGAAAAACGGTCAGCCAGATGACCAGGACCCAGTTGAAATGCTTGGATCGGCCCTGAATCAGCGCCTGTGAGTCTGACTGAAGAGTTTCGATTGGAAGAGCGTCAGTTGCGTGTGCGGCTTCGGCCAGCAAGGGCATCTCCGAAAGGGGATTTTCATCCTCAACCCTAACTGAGGCTCGGCGAGCCAACTGTAAGATTTGAGTAATTTCACCGCACTCAGGCGCGGTTCGATATCTCAATCCGTGCCGGCGGCTCTTCCATCTTGCCGAAAATCATCTTGCCCGAGGCTGTTTGCAGCACAGACGTGACGGCAATCTCGACTGACCGGCCGATCATGCGCCGCGCATGGTCCACAACCACCATGGTCCCGTCGTCCAGGTAGCCAACCCCCTGATTCATCTCCTTGCCCTCTTTCAGAATGGAGACGCTCATCTTCTCGCCCGGCAGAACCACCGGCTTGAGCGCGTTGGCCAGGTCGTTGATGTTCAGCACCGCGACTGTATGCAGATGCGCCACTTTGTTCAGATTAAAGTCGGTGGTCAAAATCTTGCCGCCCAGTTCCTTGGCCAGCTCAATCAGTTTCTGGTCGACTTCGCGGATGCCTGGGTAGTCGGCTTTGACAATCTGAACGTCCAGCAGGTCATCCGATCGCATCCTCTGCAAAACATCCAGCCCCCGCCGCCCTCGCTGGCGTTTTGACCCATCCTGAGAATCCGCCACCATCTGCAGCTCGCGCAGTACAAACTCCGGAACCAGCAGTGGCCCTTCCAGAAATCCGGTGTCCGCCATGTCGGCAATCCGACCGTCAATAATGGAGCTGGTATCCAGAATCTTGGCCCCGTGCCTCGCCTGGCTGCGCTCTTGCGCAAACAGGTCTCCCATCGCGCTCAGGTTCAGCAGGTCGCCTTTGCTCGCCCCCACCACCAACCCAATATAGGTCATCAGCAGCAGGATGAAGATCTCCAGCAAACTCAGCAGTCTGCCGCTGGGCAGGCTGTAGCGGAGTACCAGTGAAAACAGGAATGCCCCGAAGATTCCCAGAATGCTGCCGATTACCGCCCCCAACAACCGTTTCAGGCTCAGGGCACGCACCCGCAACTCGAACGCCAGTACCAACACGCCAGCCGTCGCACCTACAACGGCCGAAATCCAGGGTGAAAGTCCAAACGGGCGAAAAGAGTAGCAAACTATCGATAACAGCAAAATAAAGGCAAAACGGATAAGGATTAAATCCATAAATCCAACAGTCCTCCTCGCAAGAAACTTTCTCACGCCGGGGGAGAACCTTCACGCGGAGTATATCCCTCCACCCCCGCTCAAGGCAAAAAAGCAATGCGAGAGGGGAGCGCAGTAGTTTTGGAATCAGTTTGTAGACTCGCCCAGCTTTTGAGCTCGTCCGTACTCAAGGAGTTCTTCAGTAATAACTCGATCAGAGCGTGCTCTTTGATTGCCGGAAACGATTGCGAAATGACTTCGGGCGTCGTTTCGTTCGGGAAATGCACCATCAGCACTGGCCTGGGGTCAAATCTTCCGTCGGAAGCCTGCTGGTCCTCTTTGGTCCACATGGGGGAGGCGCGCCACAATCCCACGCGCCAGGAATGGTCAGAGCAGACGACAACAGTGGTTTTCGAGGCGAGTCTGGTCTGTCCAATCCACTCCATCAGCTGGGCTAGGGTTTTGTCGGTGAGGGCGAGATTATCGAGATAGCTGCCGTTTACGCCCAGCTTGCCGGTCTTGCGGTCATAAAAACCGCCAGGATGCGGCAGTGGCAGGTGGAGAAAAATGAATCCGATGCTTTCGTCGTCGATCAGTAGATGTGACCACTGCATGAGCTCCACGTAGTCGGCAGAATGGATCTCTGCACTGGAGGGGGTACGGTATTTATGGCCCATGAGCTTCGATTCGGTGCGGACCAACGGTGCATTCACGTTCCACCACAGGGACTTTCCTTGCAGGTAGTTTCCGGGAATTACGGAATGCAGTGACCAGGCGCACCAGTTGAGCCAGGGACCATAGGTGCGGCAATAGGGGTTATACCAGCCGGCGATCCCGGTGGACCATCCATTCTGCTGCGCGTCGGCGAAGATGGATTTGTCTGCTGGAAACGCCTGCCAGCCGTGTGCTGAAGCTTTGACGTAGAGGTTTCCGGACAGATCGCTGCGTTCGTCGACGATAGCATGGCCCCAGAGTAAGGACGGCACAACCAGCTCTGTGTAGAATCCTGTCGGATTGATATCGGAGAACATTATGCTCCGGGAGCGGAACCGGTCAAGGGCCGGAAGAAACATCCCTGGCTGACGATGATCGAACGTCTGGTCCTGCGAGAGCTCGTCGAAGAGGATCCAGATGACACGCCGTTGCGGGATTTGCGCCGCGGATACCGGCCGCAGGAAGGAGCGAACATCATGCGGTTCCCTATGGATCGCCATATAGACGAGTTGCGGCAGTATCCAGACAATGCAGACGCCGAGAAGAGCAAGAACCGCACGGCCCGCTTGAACCGCTCTTTGATAAAGCGCCTTTTGCCGGAGCCAGAGCGCGACTCCGGTGCCGAGACAGATCAGCGCGAGCCATACGGGCTTGATGAGGTGAACATTGATGTCCCCGAGCCAGACAAAGAAGGCCCAGGTCTGCGTGATGAGAATAGTGGCAACCACCGTCCAAGCAAGAGTGCGCCCTTTTGCGTCGAAGCGGTCCAGCAGCCAGAGCCCAATCGTGCAGACGAAGCACATCATCACCACATCGATAGCCACGGCGCCGTATACGGTGTTCATCGGCAGGAGGCGGTGGTAGAGATCGACATGCACCGGAGAAAGATGCAGCCAGAAGTAGCGGAACATGAGCAGGATGCCCGCACCGCAGCCTTCGAGCAAAACCCGCAGCCGGCTTTCGCGAGGTTTAGAGGTCAGAATCGATCAAGCTCCAGTGAGGTGTTCTGTTATTGGGCTTTCAACAGGAAAAGCGTGCGTCCGTTTTCCAGACGCTCCTCTTCCACGATTGCAAAATGTTTCCGGGCAGCGAGGACAAATGCAGCTCTGTCCAGATGCCCGTAGAGGTCGTCCCGTCCGCGCACCAATTCTTTGAAGCGCGGGTCGGTTGCTGGGATCCACTCCGTGATGGCCCACTGTGTTGTAAGCGCGCGCAGTAGCTCCACAACTTCGCTCAAGGGAATCTGGTCAGCGATCAGGAGGTGGTGCATAAGCCCAAGCATAAACACGCAGTCGAAGCGTTCCCTGGTGCGATCAAGCAGACTGAGCCATTCGCGATTCAGCCAACCGGTTGCCGGGCTGGGCCGAGCTGGATCAGCGATGAGCGGCTGAATATCGAGCTTCTGCTCTGCGGCAAAACTCCAGCTCCGCATGCTGGCTGCGACATCTGTATCCCAGCCGACCACGCGCGCGCCTGTTTCAGCGGCAATGCGTGAATAGACGCCGGTGTTCGCGCCGAGATCCAGAACCCGCTGCGGGCGCGTCTTGAGCAGCGAATTGCGGACAAACGCCTGCTTTTGCTCGTGGTCCTTGCCTGAGTAATGGTCGGCCGTTTCTGAGTATCTACTCCATCGTGAATCGCGGTCCGCGGGCTTCAGCGCAGCTACTTTTGTGCGCAGCTTTTGCAAGTTGCGCCCCAGCACAGCCGCCGCGACTTCGGGCTTCTGTCGCAGCTTAGCTGTGGGGGCAGTGGCCATGGCCTGCCCGCGCCGTTCAAAAAGGTGAGGAAGTGTGACAAGAGAGCGGAAAGGCTCACGCCAGCGCTGCATCGGTCCCAGGTAAGGATATATGTCGGCGGGCTCATAGCCATCGCGCCGGATCAGGCTTGCGGTGAGAGGCCAGCCGAGATAGCGGTAGGCTAGCAGTGGTAGCAGAAAGGTGCGCACAAACTGCGCGTAGGCAAGCCATATCGGGCTCTCAGGATCACGCGCGTCAATCGAGAGTACATCGACGAGCACCGGCCGTGTTCCCTCGAACAGCACATTGAGCGGAGTGGCATCCTTCAGGACAAGGCCTTCCTTCAGCAGCCTTTCGCAGAGGTCGAGCGTAAGGTTGGCCGCTGCAATCCATGCGTTTGGCGTCCACTCCCACGGATACGACGAGAAGAAGATTCGCGGGTGCTCGAGAAAGACTTCGCTGGCCTCGGGGCTGTCCTGCTCAAGAGTGGCGACGAGGTGTCCTTGCTTGACCCATTCCTGCGCAAGCGGCGAGCGCAGAAAACGCAGAGCAGGTTGCGCCAGAGCCGCTCTTACGCGACGGCGAACCAGATCGCCTTCAATCCGGAGTGAACCTGCGGGGTCGCGGAACGTATCAATTGCGGCAGGAGCGCCTGGCATCATGCAGGCGGCCCGGATACGTCCTTGCTTACCGTCTCCTGTGCCGCGGCATCATTTTCCGTTTCGTCCAGCGTATGTTTGCCGATTCCCAGAAACTTGCGTACTTTAGCGCGAAATGCAAACACCGCGCCAGCCAGCATGGAGCCACCCACCTGTAAGAAAAGCAATCCGGTGCCCGGATCACCATACGCATAGGCAGGCTTCGTAGCCACAACAAGTAAAACAGCCACCTGAATCAGGCCGTAGCTATACCATGCAAAACGTTTCCATCTCCGCATACCGTGCACCTTGGTGTGAAATACACATGAACTTCTTATGAAATGTCTATACCGTTCAATAAGCAGACGCGTATTCCGCGCTAAAAGTTGCCGTTTCTTCGCAGCCCGTCGGATACTTCCCTGAAGCTTGTAAAATAGACGGGTAACTACTTGGAAAAGGCTACATGTCTACGCAACTCGAAAGCGCTCTTACCCAGAAGATTGAAGCCGCCGCCCGCGCGGCAAATATGGTCATCCTCACTGCCGAGTCCGGCTCGGACTTCAACGGCCATCCAACCGCCCGCTTCCGCCTCGGATTGGACCAGGATACAGCCCACGACCGCTCCCTCATCCTTGAGCTGAGCGAGGCCTTCGACTTCCACAAGCCCGAGCTGCTTCCTGAAATGACCTCGCACCTCCGCGAAGAGGCCCGCCGCCTCAGGAATCCGCGCCCGGACGTCTATGTAACTTTGGCCGGTTTGCCCATTCGTTTCAGCGGCTTCCAGTGGCCATTCCACCGCTCCACTTCCGGCGCTGACACCTACATCGTGCATGGCACCGTGCACCTTGAAGACGGCCAGAACTCACCCCTGCATGCGCTCGTCTCCGCCAGCATGACCGTTACCTTCGCGGAGATCGTCCCCGCACCCGAGCAGCCCTACGCCGAAACCTTCATCTACAACGCCGTGCGCAAGACGCTCGATCAGGGCCAGCTTGAGATGCTCAAGAGCGGCAACCGTCAGCCTGTCCCCGTCACCACCCGCTACTATTCACGCTGGCAAAAGAAGTTCTTTTTTACCGACACGGACAATCAGTCCCGCCAGGACTACCTCGCGCTCAAGGTCTACTGGCTCTCCGGAGCGCTCGGGGGCAACCAGCCCGTCTGGATAGCCGACCCCCGCGACGCCCAGTACCTTAACACCACTCCCGAAGAGCTGATGCAAATGGCCGGAGATCTCTCCCGTCAGGGCCTCTTCCGGCTAGACGGAGACGGAGCCGCGGCCACGTCCGCCCTGCTCGACCGCGCCGCGTTGTACCAGGACAAGCTCGCCAGGGCCCTCGCCATTACCAAGCCCGCCTTCAATGAGGAAATGCGCCACGGCCACACCAATATGTAGGGCGGTCAGTCCTCAGCGAACTGCGGCTGGCAGTATCTCCTCCACGTCAACCCACTGCGTCGGATAACTCCCCGTATAGCAGGCCGTGCAAAACGTGTTGCCCTCGCCGCCATCGCAGGCCTTCTGCAGCCCATCCAGGGACAGATACGCCAGCGAATCCGCCTCAATAAACTTCTGAATCTCAGCAATTGAGTTGTTCGCTGCGATCAGCTCCTGTTTGCGCGGCGTGTCCACGCCGTAATAACAGGGAGAAATAGTTGGCGGGCAGCTGATGCGCAGGTGGACTTCCTTGGCTCCCGCCGAGCGCACCATGCGCACAATCTTGCGGCTCGTCGTTCCGCGAATAATCGAATCATCGATCAGGATGATCCGCTTGCCTTCAAGCAAATTCCGCACCGGATTCAGCTTCAGCTTCACGCCGAAATCGCGCACCCGCTGCTCTGGCTCAATAAAGGTGCGGCCCACATAATGGTTGCGAATCAGCCCGAACCGGAAGGGAATTCCGCTCTCCGCCGCATAGCCAATTGCCGCCGTCACGCCCGAGTCCGGCACCGGAACCACCAGGTCCGCCTCTACATGCGATTCGCGCGCCAGTTGCCGCCCCATCTGCTCGCGGCTCTCCTGCACCCAGCGGTTGAAGATCTTGCTGTCCGGCCGCGCAAAGTAGACGTGCTCAAAGATGCAGCTGGCCTGCTCAACACCGTTCGAGAACCGCCGGCTGGTCACGCCGTCGCGCGTCACCATCACCAGTTCGCCCGGCTCCACGTCGCGCTCAAACTTGGCGCGCAGCAGGTCGAAGGCGCAGCTCTCGGAGGCAAACACAATCGTGTCCGGCCCATCTGGATTCTCAATCCGCCCCATCGAAAGCGGCCGGAACCCGCGTGGGTCACGCGCCGCAAACACGCGGTCCCGCGTCATCATCACAATCGAGAACGCCCCCTCCACCTGGCTCAGCGAATCGGCAATTGCGTCCACCAGAGTGTTCGCCCGCGAGTGCGCAATCAGCTGCACAATGATCTCCGAGTCGCTCGTCGTCTGGAAGAACGCCCCGTCGCGCTCCAGCCGGGCCCGCACATTGCCCAGGTTCACCAGGTTGCCGTTGTGCGCAATCGCAATCAGGCCCTTGGTGGACTCCACCCGGATGGGCTGCGCGTTCAGCAGTGCCGAGTCGCCCGTCGTCGAGTAGCGCGTATGGCCGATCGCCATATCGCCCTTCAGCTTGTCCAGCACGTCGTCGGTAAAAATCTCCGAGACCAGCCCCATGCCCTTGATGTTCGAAAGATTTTTCCCATCGGCAACAGCAATCCCCGCCGACTCCTGCCCGCGATGCTGCAGCGCGTATATCCCCAGATAAACCTGCCGCGCCGCATCCGGATGCCCATGCACCGCAACCACGCCGCACTCCTCGCGCAGCTTCGGATCGTCCTGCTCCCCACGGATGTCATCCTGAGCGAGCCCGTGGGGCGAAGCGAAGGGCCTGCGGTTCATATCCTCGCCGAGGTACTTCTCCTCGCCCGCAATGCCCTCAATCAGCAGCCGCTTCACGCCAGCACCTCGTTCGCCGTCTGGTCGTGAAGCGTGGATTCGAGGGACGAGGACCACGATTGCTTCAATTCATCGACACTCACATTGATCACTGTCTCTTCAAAGACATCAATGCGGAGATGGTTGGTGCCAGTTTGACCGATCTGATTTATCCAGATGCCATAAGGCACGGCAAGCTGTCTCAACAATTCAAGGTTTTCAAGAGTGCAAGTGGCAAGCACTTCATTCGAACGAGCCTCATGAAATATGCTGTACACCCCCAAGCCGGGAAACGCTGCGATCTTTACAGTGGCTCCAATTTTGCGCACAAACGACGCCTCAGCTAAGGTCACACTCAACCCCCCATCAGATACATCGGAGGCAGAGCTGAGAACTTTCATTTCGGCAAGATCAGCAACGAACTGGTGAAGCAGTGCTTGCGTTTCCAGATTTAAAGGAGGAGGAGTTCCCCACAGACAGTTGAGAATCGCGCTTGCAAATTCCGAGGAGCCAAATTCTCTCAATGCACGCTCGGAAGCGATATTAATCAGTTCCTGCGCGTCCTGGCCGGATTTGACATCAGGAAGCCCAACGGCTGAGGGGCCAGCAGTCAGTAATACAATCGCATCGCCCTCCCGCTGAAATCCCGCCGGCACCGCCTTCGTCACATCATCCAGAATCCCAACCACACCAAGCACAGGCGTCGGATAAATCCCCTCGCCCTTGGTTTCGTTGTATAACGACACATTCCCGCCCGTAATCGGAGTGCCCAGCGCCGTACACGCCTCAGCAATGCCGTCAATCGCTGCCGAAAGCTGCGCCATGATCTCCGGTTTTTCCGGATTCCCGAAGTTCAGGCAATTCGTCGCTGCCACCGGAGTCGCCCCCGTGCATGCCACCTTGCGCGCCGCCTCGGCCACCGCATGCATCGCGCCCAGCTTGGGGTCGAGATAGCACCACCGGCTGTTCCCGGCCAGCGCCATCGCCAGCCCGCGCTCGTGGCCCGGAGTCCCGGTGCCCTTAATCCGCATCACGCCTGCTTCGCCGCCCGGCCCCTGCACCGTGTTCGTCTGCACCATGGTGTCGTACTGCTCATACACCCAGCGCTTTGAGCAGATATTCGACGATGCCAGCAGCTTCTTCAAATCTGCCGTGTAGTCGCGCGGCTTCTTCAGCTCTTCCAGCACCTCCGCCGGAGGATCCAGCGGGACCTTGATTTGTTCAGGCCGCTTCCATGTCCCCACCGGCCTGTGATACACCGGCGCATCATCCGTCAATGACTGGTTCGGAATGTCCGCGACCAACTCGCCATGCTGAAAGATCCGCATCCGGGGCTCGCCAATCACCGTACCCACAATGCTCGCGTCCAGCCCCCACTTGGCGAAGACGTCCAGCACTTCCTGTTCGCGGCCATTTTCAGCCACCAGCAGCATGCGCTCCTGGCTTTCGCTCAGCATGATCTCGTAGGCAGACATACCTGTCTCGCGCTGCGGAACCTTATCTAACTCAACTTCCAGCCCCACGCCGCCGCGTCCGCCCATCTCGCAGGTCGAGCAGGTCAGGCCCGCCGCGCCCATGTCCTGAATGCCGAGCACCGCGCCCGTCTGCATCGCTTCCAGGCAGGCTTCGAGCAGCAGCTTTTCCATAAATGGATCGCCCACCTGCACGTTGGGCCGCTTCTGCTCCGATCCTTCCTTGAACTCCTCGCTGGCCATCGTCGCGCCGTGAATGCCGTCTCGCCCCGTCTTGGCCCCGACATAAATCACCGGATTGCCGACGCCCGACGCCTTCGCGTAGAAAATCTCGTCACGCTTCACAAGGCCCAGCGCAAACGCATTCA
>JASHUR010000104.1 GCA_030039895.1 Acidobacteriaceae bacterium
CCTGCGCCGCAGTCATTCGAGTTCTGGCACGCGCTGCGGTATGAGCATGTGCCTACCGAACTGGTCGTGTATCCGGATGAGGGACACGGATTCTCCAAGCCTGTCGACCGCATCAACGTGTTGGAGCGGGCGCTGGGCTGGTTTGGTCAGTACATGCCGTAATGACCGTTGGAAATGCCGCTTCTTTAGCGGCATCCGGGCAAGTGCGGGCAGCGCCTTTGGCTGCCCGCACTTATTTGCGATCGTCCTGGAGCGACGCCGGACATAAATCAGCTGACCTTCTTACTCGTCGCAGGAGCAATGGCAAACTGCAACTGCGTTCCGCGATGGAGGTCAACATTCCGGTCCTTGCTGGTGAACACACCGGACACTGGGCTCTGGACCGCGCTACGCATGGCGACGTGGCTCAGGGTGCCGGGCTCCTGATCGATCTTCTGATCATAGGGAATGAAGCGCGACTGGGTAGCCACATAGGGGCCGCCGATGCCCGTGTAGTTAAATGAACTCCAGCTGGTGGCTGGATAAGCGCCCAGCAGCGTGGCCTTGATGGCAATGGTGTGTCCGTCATTCAGCCGCGCCTGATCGAAAACTACGCTTATCTTTGACGGCCTGTGGTCCGTTGAGGTTTGCACGTGCGCGACCCTTCCGATGAGCACTGTGCCTTTGGGCAGATCCATTGAATCTGCTACTTTTACGCTGCTGGTGAGTTTCGCAGTGACGCGCTCACCCGGTTTCGCACTCTTCGAATCCAGGCGCGTGGTCAGGTTTGCATTGACGCTTACCAACTGCAGGTGGGCTTCAGTTGTAGCGCTTGCCGCATAGCCGGGCATCGCAAGAAGGGGAATAGAAAGAAAAACGGCAGCAACTGCCAGGATTGATTTGGACGAGACAGACAACCGAAGAGGACTTAATTCCATTGTTTTCACTCCCGATACGGGGCCAGCGATGACTTGCGGCCCGCTTTGAGCGGGCAGACCCCATGTGTTCACTTTCACCGGTTTAACAAGGGGCGGCAGAGCGCCATAGCTTTCCACGCTCAATGAGGCGCCTTCAGGCCCATCCGCCGCCAGGAAACGTGCCACTACTAATTTGGACGGCCAGACGATCGAACAGTTGCATTCTCGCCGTGCACCCGGCCCGGATTGCGTGTTGGGCCGCGCAATCCGGTCATGTCTTATGCCCTTGCCTTTTGTTACACTCGGTTGCATGCAGCGGTATTTCGCCCTTCTTGCTTTACTTGTCCTTTCCTTTCCAGTAGGACTCTCGATGACAGGTTGCCTAAGTCCGGTAGGCGACTATTGCAACGGCCTCGGCTATGGCCCCAAAAACAATCAGGTTCAGTCGATTACCCTTCAGCCTGAAACAACAGGGCTGTCTTTGGCCTGGGGGCAGACCTCTCAGCTCGGCACGCCGACCGCCTACACCTGCAAGGGCACCACTGCCAGCGTTCCCAAGTACAACTATGGCAGCAGCAACCTGCTGTTGGCCGACGTTTCGCCCACGGGCGCGGTCTGCGGTGGAACCTGGAACCGCAATAGCCCGGGCGGCATTGCCGATTACACCATCTGCACGCCACCGGCGGGATCAAGCAGCGAAACCTGCACCTCGACCAGTTGCGGGGTTGCGCAGTTGTCCGTGGCGGCGGGCGGAGTTTCCAGCAACCCCGTCCCCGTATATGTCCATCCGCCTATAACGTCGATTTCGCTGACCGCCGCAGCAGAAGATGCCTGTTATTCGCAGAACACAGCCGGACCGGTGCTAAGCGTCTTCCCGCCATCGAGTGGAGGCTCAGCGAATGTCACCGTTCTCGGTCCGAATGGCGTTGCAATTCCCGCCGCATATGTCGGCACTCTCAATTACACGGCGACCACATCGGGTATTGTCAATATCAATAACACCAGCGTGACGGGCACGGGCGTTAACGGTGCCACCACGGCGAACCTGCCCGGCGCTACGATTATCGACGCTAGCGTGTCCCAGGCCAGCTCAGGATCGGCAGCCGGGTACTTCTACACATGCCCGCCGGCATCGATTCAGCTTTCCATCAATGGAAACAGCAGTGGCCCCATCAGCATCACCAAAGGAACACCGCAGAACATCAATGCAGTCATCACAGACACCAAGGGCGCTGCTCTTAACGGCCTCACGCTCGACTACACCACCACCGAGCCGGAGAACTTCAGCGTAAACGCCCTGGGGCAGGTTAGTGCGCTCTGGCCCGGAGACGCATCAGCCACTGCCATTTGCCAGCCCACTTCCTGCAATCCCGCGCCTATTAGCCAGATTGGGGTATTCGGAACCGGTGAGCCGGTTGTGAGCAATACGCTGAGAGTCACATCGCCCGGCAGCAACAGCAACCTGTTATGGATGGCTTCCACGCAATCACAGTTTTTCTCGTCCATTGACCTTACGACGGGTAAGCCGGGGTCGCCCGTTCGCCTTCCTTATCCGCCCAACTCCATGGTGATGAACCAGGCTGGCACTACTCTCTACTTCGGCAGCTATCGCGAGTTAATGGCCTATAGCACCACCAACAACGAACTCGCGAAGGAGGACACATCGGTTCCCGGTGTTGTGCTTGCGGTCTCGCCCGACGGAACAGAGCTGGTCATCAACGATCAGCTTCGCAAAGTGATCTACATCTACTCAAACGGAGGAGGCATCACCAGCAGCACCGGTGGTGTGGCAACTCGCGCCGCGTTCTCTCCGGACGGCAAGAATGCCTACATCGTGGGTCCGGATGCGCTGTACGTATACAACGTGGCGACCGGGTGGACCACTTATACGCAGAGCACTACTCCGGCTGGCCCGACCCAGCCGAACGCCACCAGCTGCAACCTGGACAACAATACGCCTGGCTCCGGGACGTATGATCCCTTCTGCGGCCCCGACCTGGCAATCACAGTTCCGAGCATCGGACCGTTCGTCTCAGGTTCGCCGACCACCGCCTGGGGATTCTGCCCCGACGTCACCGTCACCAGTCCGGGTACGCCTGTTACGCTGAACGCTCTCTATCCGCAGGCAGCGAGTGTAAGCATCCAGACCGACCAAATGGCCGCAACAGACGACGGGACGCATATTATAGGAGCGGACGCGACGGATAACGATCTCTCCGACATCTGGGTTTATCAAAACGCCACAAAGCAGACCCCCGGAATCCCTACCGGCGCGTGCCCAACAGCAAACACCGGCATTACCCTCAATACTTCCTTCAACCAGGTCCCGCTCGGAATCACAGCATCCGAGATCGATCAGGTAGTCTCCTCTCCCACCTCGAAGCTGGCGTTTGTGACGTACAACTCTTCTTCGGCCACGGGAATCCTGCCCGCATATATCCCCTCAAGTACTCCGGGCTCGCCGGGAACCATCTCGAATGTGCAATTGTCGGGCTCTGCGAAGTCACCCGTCGCGGGAATCTTCTCTCCGAACACCACGATCTTCTTCGTGAGCACGTCGGGCGATGATCTGGTGCACTACGTGAATACGAGCACGCTCAAGGACACGCAGACGATCAACCCGGGTCTTCTGGATGCAAGCGGCAATCCTGTACCTGTACAGATGATGGCCGTGATGCCGCGCTCCACGCTGCAGTAGTTACCGAGTTGCGAACTAGGAGGTCCGCCGGATCGGCGGGCCTTCTGCTTTTTAAGACAAAAGTTGACGATGGCTGCAACGAGCCGCGGCCTTACTCTGCGCTGACCGGATCGATCATGGAAATAATTTCAGAGATTCGATTCGCAGGGAAGCCGCCCTGTGTGGCGTGCTCGCGGATCAACTGCTCGTTGGGAGCAATGTAGATGCAGTAGATCTTGTCCTGGGTTACATAGCTATGGACCCACTGAATGGATGGCCCGAGATTGCGCAGCACGCCGCAGGACTTCTGTGAGACTGCCTGCAGTTGATCCGCAGTAAGGCTGCCTGCGCCGGGAAGATCTCGTTCGATAACATACTTTGGCATTTGCATCTCTCCTCTCAAAATAAACGTCAGAGGCGGAGCGATGACAATTGCCTCTCACCCGGCTTTCGCCGGATGGGTAATTCTTATCGCAAACGGCGGAGCAATTCCAACCCGTTTTACGCGAAGACGGCTGCGGTTGCGGTTTAGTTGGGCGCAACCGGCAGAATGAGGTGCGACCCGGCGAAAATCTTCTGCGTTGCCTTGACGTAGTCTGCTGGATTCGCAGTCATGATGTTGGGCACGAAAGTCTGCGGGTTGCGGTCATAAAGCGGGAACCATGTGCTCTGCACCTGAACCATAATGCGATGCCCCTTGAGGAAGACGTGGTCTGCCGCGTGCAGGCTGTACTTGTACTCCTCAACTTTGTTCGCTGGAATCGCATCAGGATGCTCGAAGCTGGTGCGGTACCGTCCGCGAAAGATCTCCTCAGCGATCATCAACTGATAATTGTCCATCTGTTTCTCTTTCGCGTCCGGAGGATAAGCATCGATAAGCTTCACCACCCAGTCACTGTCTGTGCCGGAGGTAGAGGCCAACAGGTCGGCGATGACGTTGCCGGTGACCGTAACATCTTTGCTGAGCACGGGTGTCTCCCATACGGCAACGTCGCTGCGCTGGTCGTACGGCCGTTGGTCCTGCGCCAGCCATGCATACCAACGCGAGCCGGTCGGAGCGTAAGTGGCCTCAATAGGACGCTTGCGGTAGTTCACTGGATCGGCTGGGTCCGAGACGTATTGGGTATAGGCTTTTGGGTCTGAAGGCTTTGTGAAGGTGAGCGTGCCATTGGCGGCGAGGTATAGATTCCGGTCAACGGAGTCTTTCGGCGGCCACTCGTCGTAGCTCATCCAGCGGTCGGTGCCGCTCTGGAAGCTGGCCACGTCCTTGAGATCAAATCCAGGCTGGCCCTTGAGATAATACGCGAAGAACGGGGCCTCAATCTCGCTCCTGAACCAGTCGCCGGTGGCGGAGCCAAAGTCGACCACCCCCAGATGGCGCGTCGTCCGTACCCACTCACCGTGGTTCCACGGACCAAGCACCAAGAAGACCTCATGCTTTATGTCATGCGGCTTAAGAACAGCGTATTGCTCCTGCGGGCCCCACATGTCTTCCTGGTCCCAGTAGCCGCCAACCTCGAGCGTCGGAACGGTGACCTGTGTGAGGTGCGTTTGGACTGCGCGCGACCGCCAGAACTGATCGTACGTGGGGTTCTGAAGAAAAGCTTGCCACGTAGGCAGCTTCGTCAGCCCACCCTCTTCGCCTGCTGCTGTTGCTGAGCCAGCCTTGAGGAAGTACGTGTATGCGTCTTCATTCAGCTTGCCGAAGGCATTTTCCTTGCTTGACTCCATGCCAAGAACGTAGTCGTAGCCATAGGTTTCGCGAAACGCTCCGTTATGGAAGAAATCGTCGCCGAGCCACACGTCGGTCATGGGCGCCTGCGGAGAGATGGCCTTGACAGCGGGGTTGGGATCTATGCCCGCCTCGGTTGCGAGAAAGCCAGGATAGGAAATGCCGATAACTCCGACGCGTCCGTTATTGTTGGGAACATTTTTCACCAGCCAGGCCACGGTGTCCCACGTGTCGGTGCTCTCGTCGATCCACTTGGGGTTGCTGGAGTGCGGGTCGTGATGCGGCGCAATGGGCCGCATCATGACGAACTTGCCCTGTGAGCCATAGCGGCCGCGGATGTCCTCGAACACGAAAATGTATCCTTCCGGCGCCATGACATTGAAACTCTCGTTGATGGTGTCGGAGTCGGCCCAGTTTGACCCGTAGGGGCTGCGCTCGAGGATGAACGGGAGCGGCCCGGTCTGGGTAGTGGGACGCACAATGACCGCGTGCAGCTTGATTCCGTCGCGCATAGGAATCATGACCTCTACACGCGAGTACGGGCGGAAATGGTTGTGGACGGGAGTGTCACTGATCTTGGTCGCCGCCTCGACGATGACGCCCGGCGTCTCTCCCTTTCGTTCGCTGGTGAAGCCGGTAACGGTGCCTGCGGCATTGAGCGCGAAGCTATAGCGCGTTTTCCCGCCCGGCGAGACGAAGGTGTTGTCTCCGTGTGGCGTAAGCGGTATAGCCGCCATGCGGGCCCACTCAACTGTGAGATGGTCTCCCGCGGGAAAGATCGACAGAACGATCTCGGGCTCGTCGTTCAGGCGGTACTGCCCGGCGTAACGATCGAGATTGTTGGTCGCCGCTCCCTGCGCATAGAGTGCAGGAGAGACTGCAAGGAGAAGACACAGCAAAGCCGCACGCACCATCCGCTTCACCCTCCTTATGGCAAAAGACAAGTGTAACGGAGTGGGCGCTGGTATTACTGATCGCCGGAGAAAAGCCCGAACTCAGAAAGGGCGATGGGCGCCGGCGATTCCACGATGCGCAGACGAACCTGATCTGTGGTCACGGGGTTGCTGAGACGGAGAAGACGGCGGACGCACACGCTGGTCGCCTGGGTGATCTGCGTCCAGTCGCTACCCTGCCGGGCGTCTATGGCAAAGGATTCGATGCGCTGGCCAAGTGCAGTCGCTTCGCGCAGTCGGACGACGTTGAAACTGACCGGAGCTGCGAAGTCCAGCGTGAGATGCGGGCTGGTCGCATCGTCGTCCGTGGCCCAGTAGGTATCTGGATTGCCGTCGACGAGTCGTGTGGGCGCGAAGCGCCGCTCATTCCCGCGAACATTGGAAGCGCGTAACCGGGCATTTCGGGCGAGATTTACGGCAAAGGTTGATTCGACAATCTTGCGGAAGCCGCGGAGCGAGGCGACGTCCTCGGGCGAGA
>JASHUR010000105.1 GCA_030039895.1 Acidobacteriaceae bacterium
GCGTCACCATCACCAGCGTCGTGTGCTGCTGCCGCTGCCGTCCCGTCAGCAGCTCCAGCACATGCTCGCCATTCACTGAGTCCAGATTTCCCGTCGGCTCATCCGCCAGCACAATTGGCGGATCGAGCACAAACGCCCGCGCCAGCGCCACTCGTTGCTGCTCGCCGCCCGACAGCTGGACCGGATAATGCCCCATCCTGTCTTCCAGCCCCACAGCGCGCAGCAGTTCCTCTGCCTTCGCCTTGCCGTCTCCATGCGCGTTCAGTTCATGAGGCAGCAGCACATTCTCAAACGCCGTCAGCGTCGGAATCAGCTGGTACGACTGAAATACAAACCCGATCTTGCTGCCGCGCACCCCCGCCAGCTTGTCCTCTGCCAGCTTGCTGATCGGCACGCCATCCAGCAGCACTTCGCCTTCCGTAGGAGAATCCAGCCCCGCCAACAGCCCAAGCAGCGTCGACTTGCCAGATCCGGACGCGCCCATCACCGCCACAAACTGCCCCTGCGGAATCACCAGGTCAATCCCGCGCAGAATCTCCACCACCCGCGTCCCGCTCCGCAGCGACTTCTTCAACCCACGCACTTCAATCATCCGGTTCTCCCAATATTGCGGGTGCCCCACGTCTCGAAGAGACGTGGGTAGATCGTATCTCCAGTCCCTGATCTAAACTCTATTACGTGAAAACGCTCTGCGCGTTCCTGCTGCTGCTCTTTACCCCGCTGGCCTTTGCCAAACACCATCCGCCGGCGCCCGTCATCGTTTGCTTTGGAGACAGCCTCACCGCCGGATACGGCGCACCCCCCGGCGACAGTTATCCGGACTACCTCGAGCAAATCCTCGACGCTCGCGGCTACCGCTATCACATCGTCAACATGGGCGTCAGCGGAGACACCACCGCCGACGGCGTCGCCCGCCTCCCCAAAGTCCTCGCCGCACATCCCGCCATTGTGATCGTCGAGTTCGGAGGCAACGATGCGGCCGACGGCGTGCCCATCAACACCACGCGCGCCAACTTTGTCACCATCATATCCACCCTCCAGAAGGCCGGCATCACGGTTACCCTCGTCGGCATCAAGCTTCCGGACAGGCCCAACGCCGACTACGAGCAGGCCTTCGGGCAGACTTACACGCTCGCCGCTAAGATCTTCCAAGTCCCGCTGCTGCCCAACCTCTTCATCCATCTCTACAACGTGCCCAATGCCTTTCAGCCGGATGGCGTCCACGGCACTCCCAAGGGCAACCGGATCATGGCGGAGGACGTCTACAGCCTCATCGAGCCTCTGCTGCAAAAACACAAGAAGCACAATTAGTAACGCCCTGCCCTTCACCCTGCCACCTGCTTATTTACTATTGACTGCTGGCTCTCCGCTATTGGCTATTCGCTGTTCGCTACTGGCTAATCCTGTACCCTCATTCTATGAAGCGCCTGCTGCCTCTGCTGCTCTTCTTCATTGTTCCGTTTGCGCACGCGCAAAAGCATGAACCGGTCATCGTCTGCTTTGGAGACAGCATCACCGCCGGACACGGCGCACCCATCGGCAAGTCCTACCCCGACTACCTCCAGATCCTCCTTACCCAAAAGGGCTACCACTATCGCGTCCTCAACATGGGCATCAGCGGAGACACCACCAAGGACGCCGTCAACCGCCTGCCCAATGTCCTCGCCGCGCACCCGTCCATCGTCATCGTCGAGTTCGGCGGCAACGACGGACTCCGCGGCCTGCCTATCACCGCCACTCGCGCCAACTTCGACCGCATCATCTCCACCCTCCAGCACGCCGGCATCAAGGTCGCGCTCGCCGGAATCACCCTGCCTCCCAACTATGGCGCCGACTACATCCATGCCATCAATCAGACCTACGTGCTGGCGGCGAAAAAGTTCCACACGCCGCTCTTGCCGTTCCTCTACGAGCACGTCTACAACGTCCCCGGAGCCATCCAGTCCGACGGCATCCACGCCACCGCCAAAGGCAACGCCCTCGTCGCGCAGAATATCTACCGGCTGATCCGGCCGCTGCTAAGCAAATAAGACGTCAGATTCCTACTGACCGGTTTTTGGCTATTGCCTATTGGCTATTCGCTATTGCCTATTGGCTATTCGCTATTGGCTATTGGCTACTCGCTATTGGCTAAAACGACCATCGGCTGGAACAGCGTCCCTGCCACCCTCCGCGCAATCCCCACCAGCTCCCACTGCCCGGCAAACACCTTCACCATCGGAGCCGCCCCAAACTCCGGCAGATTCACCTGCATCCCGTTCCGCATCCGCCCCACCGTCTGCTCGTCCGCCGTGACGGCGGGGATCTCGGGCAATAGTGTGCGCGGATGCGGCAGCCGCCCCTCAAGCTCGCCGCTCGCAGCCAGCGATTCCACCTCTTCCAGCGTCAGCGCATCCTCAAGCGTAAATGGCCCCGACGCCGTCCTTCGCAGGCTGGCCAGATGCGCGCCGCATCCCAGCGCCTGCCCCACCTCATGCGCCACCGCCCGTACATACCCGCCCGCCGACACTCTCATCCGGAAGGCCGCCACATCGCCCTCCAGCCCTTCAATCACAAACTCCGCAACCGTCACCCGCGCCCGCTTCAGCTCCGGAGTCCCGCCCGCCCGCGCAATCTTGTACGCAGGTTTGCCGCCCACCTTCTTCGCCGAAACCGGCGGAGGCATCTGCTCCATCTCCCCCCGGAACCGCGCCGCCGCCGCGCACACCTGCTCCAGCGTCAGCTCCGGACGCACCGCCTCACCCACCTGCTCGCCCTCGGCATCATAGGTGTCCGTCGCAAACCCAAACCGGATCGTCCCCGTATACGCCTTCTCATGCGCGCCCCAGGGCGGATTGTAGAACTGCGCCAGCCGTGTGTACTTCCCCAGCAGCAGCGGAAGCACGCCCGTCGCCATCGGGTCCAGCGTTCCCAAATGTCCTATGGAAGGCTCACCGGTCGCCCGCCGCACGTTCGCAACCACATCATGCGACGTCATCCCCGCCGGCTTGTCCAGAATCAGAAGCCCATTCACTCAACTACTATAAAGCGGAGCTGGCCCGTTAACCCGACCGCCCCCTCACATCCCCATCTGCGAGCGCTCCTTCACCAGCGACAGGAACTCCGCCCTTGTGTTCTGCTTCTGGAACACGCCCAGCATCGCCGACGTCACCGTCGACGAGTTCTGCTTCTCCACGCCTCTCATCATCATGCACAGGTGCCGCGCCTCAATCACCACGCCCACGCCCTGCGGATGAATCGCCTCGTCAATCGCGTCGGCAATCTGCCGCGTCAGCCGCTCCTGCACCTGCAGCCTCCGCGCAAACACCTCCACCAGCCGCGGAATTTTGCTCAGCCCGATCACTTTCCCATTCGGAATATACGCAACGTGCACCTTGCCGAAGAACGGCAGCATGTGGTGTTCGCACAGTGAGAACATCTCAATGTCCTTCACGATCACCATCTCGTCGTAGTCCACATCGAACAGCGCGTCGTGCAAAATCGACGTCGGATTCTCGCTGTACCCCTTGGTCAAAAACTTCAGCGACTTCTCCATCCGCTCCGGAGTGCGCAGCAACCCGTCGCGTGTCGGGTCTTC
>JASHUR010000106.1 GCA_030039895.1 Acidobacteriaceae bacterium
TTTGTCATTCCGGCCTACAACGAAGAGAAGTACCTTCCTGGCTGCCTGGAATCAATCCTCACCCAGACTTCCCAACTTCCCCACGCAGGCCGCGACATCATCGAGATCATCGTTGTCAACAACGCCAGCACAGACAGCACAAAGCAGGTCGCCCTCAGTTACCCCAGTGTCCGCGTCGTCGACGAGCCCCGTAAGGGACTCACCTTCGCCCGTCAGGCCGGCTTCCTAGCCTCCACCGGTTCGCTCATCGCCAACGTCGACTCCGATTGCCGCCTCACCCCCGGCTGGATTAACCAGGTCCTCTCCACATTCGACGCCGAACCCGCTCTTGCCGCGCTCTCCGGCCCGCTGGTCTACTACGACCTCACTCCTTCGCAGCGCTTTTTTGTCCGCGTCTTCTACACCTCCGCTTTTATCACCTACCTCATCAACCGATATATCCTTCGCGTCGGCTCCATGGTCCAGGGCGGCAACTTCATCCTCACGCGCGGCGCGCTTGACGCCATCGGAGGTTTCAATACCAGCATCAGCTTCTATGGCGAAGACACCGACATCGCCCGGCGCGTCAACGCCGTCGGCAAGGTGCGCTTCACCTTTGGCCTCAAGATGTTCTCTTCCGCCCGCCGTCTCAAGCACGAAGGTATGCTCACCATCGCCGCCCGATATACCATCAACTACTTCTGGACCACCTTCTTCAAGCGCCCTTATACCGACACCTACATCGACATCCGAGAACAGGAAGCGCCGAAGCCCGAGTTGTAGGCGGACATCACCCCGAGCGACCTTCATGGAATGAGCGGTAGAGTATACTTCCTCCCGAAAGGGAGATTCTGCTGGTATCATGCGCAAACCGCTCTTCTTGCTGCTCGCTCTTGCCGCCTTTACCGCCTCTCCACTCGCGCAAAGCCAAACCAAAATGCGCCCGGAAGAAACCGAGGTCTGGAAGCCTGTGCCTCTGGTCGTAACGCCCGGTGCGACAGATTCGGCCCCGCCCTCGGACGCTATCATTCTCTTCAATGGCAAGAACGAGGACGAGTGGGTTTCCGCACAGGATCACACCCCTGCGCGCTGGATCGTCCACGATGGCGTTCTTACGGTAAATAAGGCCGCTGGAAACATCGAGACACGGCGAACCTTCCGCGACTATCAGCTTCACATTGAGTGGAGGATTCCTAAGGACATCACCGGCAGTGGACAAGCACGCGGCAACAGCGGGGTTTTCCTCGCCTCAACCGGCCCAGGCGATGCCGGATACGAGCTGCAGGTACTCGACTCTTACCACAACTCCACCTACGTCAACGGACAGGCCGGGAGCATCTACAAGCAAAGCCCGCCGCTGGTGAACCCCGCCCATAAGCCCGGCCAATGGCAGACCTACGATGTCATCTGGACCGCGCCGCGCTTCAACCCTGACGGCTCCCTCAAGTCCTCTGCCTGCATCACCGTCTTTTTCAACGGAGTCCTCGTCCAGAACCACTTCCAGCTCCGGGGGCAGACACTCTACATCGGCATGCCCTTTTACAAGCCCTACGACCGTGCACCCATCAAGCTCCAGGCGCACGGCGACCCCAGTCAACCCATCAGTTTCCGTAATATTTGGGTTCGAGAATTAAAGTAAAACCTTAGGAGATCGCCCCACTTCTGCGATGCGTATGCGCCTGTGAATAGCCCGCTCAGCACCATTCCAGGCTGGGCTGCAAATCGTTCACACCCGGGAAGACCCAGCTGAGTGGGGCCGATAATGCTGGACGCCGCATCAGCCTTACGATGGAAATCACCGTCATCAGTGCCAGCGGCGGCCGTCCGTCGGGCCACAGTTCGCTCAGCGGCTTCATCTCACCCTGCGCGTCCGGATGAAACACCCGTTCATCCCACCGCTGCCAACCCGGCACAAACTGCGGAAAGTCGGTTACCGCGTTCAGCGTCGAGTGCAGAATCCGCTGCTCCCATGGCAACTGATACTGGTCCATGAAGTGGACGTGGCTCACCCGCTCTACGCGAATCTCCTCTACAAACTCCGTGAAGTTCCGCGCCATGGTCAGGTTGATGTTTGCATTCGGCTCCAGCCCATGCCGGTCGCCACCACTGATCATCAGGTGACCCGTCTCCCGAGCCAGCCCCGCCGTCTCGCGGTTCTCTCTTGAGTGGCGCAGCCCGTTCAGCTCCAGCGCGTGGATGCACTTTCCAGCCTCCCGGATGAATCTCCGTAGTTCCGCCACGTGCGCCGGGCCCCTTGAGTGCAAGTCCCACAGTGGATGGTTCAGCACAATCAGGATCTGCTTCTCCGCATCCAGCTCGCGCAGCATCGCCAACAGTTGTGCGTCGCTGGGGTTCTCCGTGTACTCTGCGAACCGCCGCATCCACTCCGCGCCGTCCGCGCTCGGCAGATTGTGGATGCCCAGATGGAACACCGTCTGCCCGAACGGGGCCGACCACTCCACCGACATCGGAATATGCCGCGACGAGGGCACCGTCCGCAGCAGCAACGCGGCTTCAATCGTGTCATGATCCGTAATCGAGACCAGCGGATACAGCCCCAGCTTCGCAATCTGCTCCGCCTCCACGTCGTAGGCCATCTTCGGCTGCAGCGGAGGCCTCCAGTTCGCTCGCACAAAATCGAGCTTGATTCCGTGCTTTTTGCGGCAGTCTCTGTCGTAATACTCTGTGATCGCCTTCACACCTGGAACAGCAAGTCCTATTACATGAATAAAATGCAGCGTCTCCTCGGAAATGCTGGTGTGGCTGTGCAGTGATACGCCCGTAGCGTAAGCCGCCGTCACCTGCGGCTCATTCCAGTTGGTCGAAATCCTCGAAGTCGGCTGCATGGTCATCACCCTCCCGCGATAGGCTTGAACCCGTGCATAGTCTCTCGAAATCATGCAGATACCGGGTAAATGCAATAAGAAAAATTGACCAATTTTTGGTGCGTTCCCAAAAAGGCAACAGGCAAATCCGATCCAGCTTCCGAGGTCGCCTGTCCCTGATCCCTCCCTACACTCCGCTACAATCTCCCTGAACATAATCCATGCCCTCTAAAATCCAGGTCGTCGTCGCGGAAGATCAGGCCATGGTGCTCGGGGCGCTCGCTGCGCTGCTTGAGACCGAGCCCGACATCGCTGTCTGCGCCCGCGCCGCCAACGGACACGAGGCCCTCGATGCCATCGCGAAACTCCACCCCAACATTCTCGTCACTGACATTGAAATGCCCGGTATGACTGGGCTTGCCCTGGCCGCCGAGGTTCGTGACCGCTACCCCCAGACCCGCGTAATCATCCTTACCACATTCGCGCGCCCCGGCTATCTCCGCCGCGCCCTCGACGCCGGAGCCAAAGGCTATCTCCTCAAGGATCGCCCCGCCGCCGAGCTGGCCGAAGCCGTCCGCCGGGTCCATTGCGGTCTCCGCGTCATCGACCCAGACCTCGCCGCCGAGGCCTGGGACTCAGGCCCCGACCCGCTCACCGACCGCGAGCGCCAGATCCTTCGCGAGGCCGGCGAAGGCAAGTCCTCACAAGAGATTGCCGACTCACTGCATCTTTCAGAGGGCACAGTCCGCAATTATTTGTCAGAAGCCATCAGCAAGCTTGGCGCCGCCAATCGTATTGACGCCGCCCGCATCGCCCGGGCAAAGGGGTGGTTGTAAACGCACCTGCTGGTTGCGCTACTCGCTGTACTCTGCACGCAAATTCCCAGGGATCAAAGACGATATACTCTACCCAGCTAAGCAATATCTTGGTCTGCAACAGGAACGAGGCATGTCAGTATTACAGCTCCGCAATTTTGTGCGTCGATGCGTACGGTTTGCTCTAAGGCGCTTAGGATCATGCCTCAAGGCGGTTATCGGCGCCAAAGCCTTTTTCCTTGTAACAGGAAGTCTTCGATACGCAGAAAACTCTCTGAAAAATTGCGCT
>JASHUR010000107.1 GCA_030039895.1 Acidobacteriaceae bacterium
CGTAAGCGTCATACGCACCGTCCTGCCCTGCGTGACCGATGAGAACCGCTTCGCCGCCAGCGGAACATACTTGCTCGGGTCTCCCAGCACCGCAATCCCGTCGCTCCCTACCGGAGCCACCACGTCATACGCCCATCCATCCGCGAACTTCATATCAAAAGTCCCACCCTTCGGAACCACCTCGCCCGTCTTCCGCACCCAGTCCCACACATATGCCGGGCCCGCAACTCCCAGCTCGTTCAGCCGCACCGTCACCTGCGCATCCGCATCCGCCCCCTTCTTACGCGGATACGCAAACACCTCCACCTCATCGCCGCTCCGCGTTGCCGCTATCATCGGACTGCCCGGCCCCGACGCGTCCGCCGCATCCATCGCATACATTTCATCGATCGGGCGCACCGGCACATCCGGCTTCAGCAGCACCGAGTCCGCCCGCATCGTCGCCTTCAGATTCGCCGCGTCAATGTCGTCCAGCGCGTCGCCCACGCCCACCGGCCCTGCCGACAGCGTATCCAGAATCAGCTCCGGCTCCTGCCCGCTCATGAACACATCGCTCCACGGCCACAGCCCCACGGCGTGCGCCAGCGCCGAGTCATACAAAAAGTAGTCCCACCGCTTGCGCGTAAACCCGTCGTCGCTCACGCGAATCGTCTCCACGTTCTGGTAGCGCGTGCTCGCCATGTAATACCCCGGCAGCGGCATACAGTACTGGATCGCGATCCCCTCGCGCGCCATCGCCTTCGCCATGTTGCCCAAAAACTCCTGCGGATCGGTCAGGTTGATCGCAGGCCGCGCATTCACATCCAGCCAGTCCTGCTCATACACCGTCACCCCGCCGTCCTTCAGATACTTCGCCGTGTCATTCCAGAACTTCGGCGACAGCACCACATTCCGCGACATCTTGAACTCATTCCGGTACGGGCTCACCGGAGCCACCCACCGCGCATGCACCACAAACGGCAGCCCCATCTGCTTCTGGAACCCCTTCAGCCCATCGGGAAAAATCGTCGGGTCCGCGCGGTACACCGTCTCGCCATTCACCGGAGTCCCATCCGGACTGAACCCGCTCCCCTTCGGATACCACCAGCTGTCCAGCTGCATGTACTGGATCGGAACGCCCAGCGCCTGGTACTTGTCGCGCACCGCCAGCAGCGTGCCCAGATACCCGAGCTTCTTGTCGTACTTGTAGTAGTAGGTGGCGAAGTGATCGGTCCAGTAGCCGAACTTGTTCAGCACCACATCCGCATCATTCGCAATCGCCGCCTTCCCGTTCATCGCCTGCAACGCGCCGCCCCACGCATCCAGAGTCTGGTTCACGCCCGTGCCCAGCACTAGCAGCGTCCCATGCTCAAACCCCTTCGGCAGAGTCGCAACCCTCGCATCCAGCCCGCCCGCCTGCACGCCATCCGGCCCGTCCGTCATATCTGCCACCAAAAAGTGGTCTGCCGGAGACAGCACCATCGTCTGCCCCTTCGCGTCATACAGCACCCACGGACCCTCGCCGCCCAGCTTGCCAAACTCGAACTTCGCAAACGTATTCACCGCATAGCTGAACCGCATCAGCCCCGCAGGCAGCGCCGCAAACACCGGAAACACATCCGCATTCTTCCCATCCGTCAGCCGCTTGTCCCTAAACAGCACCACCGGCTGCCCGTCATACACGCGAATCCCCGCTACCTCCGCCTGCGTCCGCGCATCCACCTCCTGCCACGCGCCCAGCGCATCCGTGCCTGACGTCCGCATCACCCGCTCCGGCTTTTCGCCCAGCTTTCCCTTAAGAACCCATCCCGTGTCCTTGCATTGGACCTGATATGCGCCCTCTGCGCTAAACATAACCGTCACAGTTGCATTTTTGACTGACACCGTCCGCGCAAACACCGGCGCCGCGCTTGCCATCACAACAGCCGCACATGCAACCGTTTTCTTCAGCCGCGCAAAATCAATCCGCATGCCACCATCTCCTCTGATTCACGAAACGACGCCAATCTACACATCTCGCAGAGATGCGGGATCGATTACTTCCCAAACATCTTCGCGAAGAAATGCCCAATCGAATGGAAGAACCCGCCCTGCTTCTTCCTTTTTGCCTGACTCGCACTCGTAGCAGCCGTCGGCGCCGGAGACGCAGCCTTCGCGGTCTCCTCTTCCGGCGCCTTCCCCGCCGCGCCCTTCGCCTCCGGATTCGGCGTCTTCCCCGCGTCATACGTAATCGGGGCCTGCACCTCCGCCTGCACCTGCCCCACCGGAACCACCGGCTCCGTCGGCCCCGGCTCCGGCTTAGCCAGCCCCTCACTCTGCGCCAGCGGAAACGGATTCGTAGCCTCTGTCTTCGCCGCAGCCTTGTTGCTCGTCTTGCCTGCGGCCGCGCTTGCCACCATCACCGGCGGCGCAGCCTCCGCCGGACATCCGCACGGCTCCGGCTCGTTGTCCACCACCTTTGTCAGGCTCCCGCCCTCGAACATCACCCGCTGGTCTGCCTGCACCCTGTACAGGCCGCCCGCAAACTGGCTCGTCACAGTTACATAGGGAGCGTTCGCGCCATGATTATCAATGCACGTGTCGCCCTTCTCATTCACGCGAATCTTCAGGTCCGCCACGCCCGGCCCCGAAATCAGAATCCGCAAATCCGGCGTCAGCAGCACATCAGAATATTTCCCCGGCGTATAGCTCGCCTCCAGCGCGCCCCTGTCCAGCGCAATCATCAGCCCCGCGTCCGCTGCCTGAACACTCGTGTCCCGCGAGAGCTGGACCTTCGTCGTGCCGCACACCTTCAGGTCGCCGCCCCGCGCCAGCGTTACATCCACCGCGTGGTCGCCCGCCGTAATCGTTCCGTTGTTCGCAATGCTCGCCCGCCCGTTCTGGACCTCGAGCGACCCCGACACCGTCACGCCGGTCGTCGGCACATA
>JASHUR010000108.1 GCA_030039895.1 Acidobacteriaceae bacterium
GACGCGGATGTCGTTTCGGCTGGCGACGAAGGTGGATTCGCGGACGATATTGGATTCGAACGGCGCAGAGGCGCTGCTGGGGCGTGGCGACATGCTGTTTCTGCCGCCGGGTACGTCGCGGCTGCAGCGGGTGCATGCTCCGTTTGTGACGGAAGACGAGATTGCGAAGGTCACGGAGTTCTGGAAAAAGCAGGGCGAGGCGGAGTATGTACAGGGCTTCCTTGAGGCCCCGAAGGACGCGGCCGGGCGCGATGCGGACATCACCGAGGATGGCGAGGACGAGAACGACGAGTTGTTCCAGGATGCGGTGCGGCTGGTGCTGGAGTTCGGGAAGGCGTCGACTTCGCTGCTGCAGCGGCGGTTGCGGATTGGGTATGGTCGCGCTGCGCACCTGATCGACCTGATGGAGCGCGACGGAATTGTGGGCCCGGCGGATGGGTCGCGGCCGAGAGAGATATTGAAGTCTCCGGACTGGCTGAATGAGGTGGAGACGAGCCTGAGATAGAGAGCAAAGTTTTGGAGCGCGGTCCAGGGAAGTTCGGGCCGCGCTTTTTTCTTTTGGGCTATGGCTGGCGCAGGCGTTGAGCGGAGCGGAGAGCGATGATGCCGAGGATGAGGATGGCGGCGAGGAGCGCGATCCAGAGAAGCATGGGGTGCTTTTCGGTAAAGGGGCGCGCGTCGGGGCGGGGCGTGTAGAGCGGGTTGAGCAGCTCGGGCCCGAGGGCGGCGCGGGCGGCACCCTTGTTGAGTGCGAAGAGCGTGGCGTAGTCATAGCGCGGCGGGCTGAGGGTGGAGTCTCCGTAATAAAGGGTGTAGATGGCGTTGGGCGCGGCGTCGAAGCAGAGGTCGCGCGCGATCATTTGCAGGCTTACGGCGCGGATGTCGAGCGGAGGGTCATCCTGATTGTGGACGGTGACGGTCCAGTGGGTTCCAGAGCGCGAGGTGAAAGACGACGCGGACCAGGATGCGGGGATGGTGAGGTCCTCTTCATCGATCCTGCGGCCATTTTGCGTGGTGTGGAGGCGAAGGATATTTCCGTAGGTGGTGATGGGCGTGGAGGTGTTCTGATTTTGCGCGGATGGCAATGAGGAGCTGACGCCGATGCTGACCTGACGGCTGAAGTTGATGGGGTTGGGGCCGATGGAGAAGCGGATCCGGTCGATGGGGACGTTGGGCGGAATGGCGAAGGTGATCACGGAGTCGCGACCCTGCTGGGCGACCTCGGGCGTGGCGGCGACGGTGACGTATTGCGGCGCTCCGGCGGGCTGGCGCGAGGCGGTGAGGCGGATGACGTCCTGCGGGTGAAGCGGGCCGGAGATGCGGAAGTGCAGGTAGCGGAAGTCGGACGGCGGGAGATGGAGGATGGTGCTGCGGCCGAGCTTCTGACGGGTGAAGTCGAAGATGTTGTAGGAGCCGAGGCTGGTGGTTGGGCCGGACTGGGTCTGGCTTCCGGTGACATAGACGGTAGCGATGAAGTCGTGGGCGTTGATGGAGAGATCAAGGTCGCTGTATGGGCCGGCGGGCATGGCGGCATCGAAGACGACGGAACCGTTGCGGAGGCCAAGATTGAGCGGGGTGATGGCTTGCGGGCTGGACTGGAGGGTGGCGGCGGTGCTGATGGCGTAAGGGTGAATGTCGCTGCCCTGATAGAGGCGCAGGCTGGCGAGGCCGGGGCCGGACTGGGCGAAGACTTCAGGGTCGAGGGTGACGCAGGTTTGGCCGGGCTGAGCGGGAATGTTGAATACGGCGCGGTCGTAGCGGAAGTAGCGCACGCCGGGCGTGGCGGTGGTGAGAAGCAGGAGTGCGGCAGTGCGAAGCTTCATTGGGTTTTGTGCTGTCCGCGCAGATTGAGCCAGTCGCGCTGATAGGCAAAGCTGACGGCGAGCAGGAGCGCGCCGAGTCCGAGGAAGCTGATGATTCGGTAGCCCTGGCTGAGGGTGCTCATGTCGATGAGAAAGACCTTGCCGATGGAGAAGGCGAGCAGCACGAGCGCCTGCCAGCGCAGGAATGCCGAGCGCTGGACGAAGCCGGTCACGAGAAGGACGGCTCCGAAGAACATGAAGAAGGCGGAGTAGGTGAACTGCTCGTACACGCCGTAGTCGCGCAGGAAGGCGTAGCCTTCGGTGGCGCGGAGGTTGGTCCAGTAGCTGTGAATCTCAAGGCTGACGGCGATGAGGATGAGGATGCTGACGGCGAGAGCGGCGATGGCAGCGGTAGAGCGCCAGGTGATAGGGAAGGGCGCGCCTTCGGCCTCAGTGGAGCGGGACGCGAACCACGCGGCGAAGGCGAAGACGGCGATAGCAACGAGGTAGGTGGCGAATCGCTGATTGAAGAAGAGGGTTGGCGCGGCGGGTGGATTAATGACGAGAAGCGCGGCGAGACCGAGGACGAGCGCGATAAGCGCGAGGGCGCGGAGCATGCGCTGCGGAACGATGCGGGTGAGCCAGAGGAGCGCGGCGCCTTCGACGAGCCAGCCGATGGTGAGCCAGCGTCCGTGCGTCTGGAGCGGGATGGCAAGAGTGATGAAGATGACGGCGATGACGAGGTCGATGGATTTGAGGCCGGCGGGGAGGGTGCTGTCGGCGGGTAGTGGCGCCCGCATGAGCAGCAGGTAGAAGGCGGCGAAGGCGAGCGCGATCCAGGGCTGCGCGGTGGAGGCTCCGGTGCTCTCAACGAGAAGGTAGAAACCGAGGAAGCCAAGAGCAGCGTTGGCGAGTGGGAGGACGAGGTGGGTGAAGGCGTCGCGGGCGGAGAGATCATCAGTGTTGCTTTGCGCGCTGACGCGGACGAGATGAGGCGCGAAGGCGAAGAGCAGGAAGAAGACAGAAAGGAAAAAGGCGGTGACGCCGAATTCAGAGCTGGAGTAGAAGCGGAAGGACCATTCTGCGAAGAAAAAGACGACGCCCGCGAATGAGGCGATGAGCAGACGCGACCAGGGACGCAGGGCAATGAGCGCGAGCGTGGCAAGGTTGAGCAGCAGCAGGTAGGAAAAGAGCGCGACTTCGCGGTTGACTCCGGTGGAGAGAAGCAGCGGCGTGGAGTAGCCGCCGACGATGGCGTAGAGGGCGAGCAGCTCGGAGTTCTGAGACCAGGCCATGAATCCGTTGAAGGCGGTGACGGCGATCATGGCAGCGAAGGCGACGGACGACGGGATGAGATGAAAGAGCGAGAAGGCCGCCCAGATAGACAGATAGAGGATGCCGCTGCCGACGGCCTTGAGCGAGTA
>JASHUR010000109.1 GCA_030039895.1 Acidobacteriaceae bacterium
TATCGCAATGCCGTCCAGCTCGGCGGCACGCACTCGCGCTTTGACTACTACGGAGGCTTCTCCGATTTCCAGACGCAGAACTCCGTTCCCGCCGACGAAGCCCATAACATCGCCACCGCCGCCAACATCGGCTACGCGTGGTCCGCTGCCACCGGCCTCCGCGTCACCTTCCACAACAACGACAATGCAACCGGCCTGCCCGGTACCTATGCCTTTTGGGGAATGTCCAACGACGGCAAGCAATCCGACCAGAACATCTACCTCGCCGCCTCCATTGATCACACCTTCAGCGATAGCTGGAGCGGCCTGCTGCGTTACGGACTCGCACGTAAAAGGGAAGAATCTGTGCAATGGTACCCCGCCGGAAATCTCATCGAAGGCAACTACTACGGCAACTACACCACCATCAGGGGAGCCAACGGCTACTCCGCCAGCGGACAGGCAATCATGAACTACGCTGGTACCTATCCCGCCACCATCAACGTCGTGAACAACCGAGACAACCTCTACGCGCAAACCAGCTACAACCTCACGCCGCATTTCGGAATGGTCGCCGGCTTTCGTTACGAAGACGAGCGTGGCGCCGAGAACGAGTTCGTCTACGACTTCAACGAAAGTCTTGAGCGCGCCAACTACGATTACATGCTCGCCTTCAACGGAGACTTCAAGGGACGCGTCTTCTACTCCCTCGGCGGCGGCATTCAGAAGAACGAGCTCTACGGAACCGAGGGCACGCCGCGCATCGGCGTTTCATATTATCCGGTTCGCCCCGGCAGCGGCATCTTCCACGGAACCAAGATCAACTTCAACTTCGCGAAGGGCGTGCAGGAGCCGAATATCGACGACCAGTTCGGATCGCTTTACAACTTCCTGCTCACCAACGGAGGCCAGGCCACCATCGCTGAGTACGGCATCCGCCCCATCGGTGCCGAAGAGTCCCGCACCTATGACGGCGGCGTCGAGCAAAGCCTCTTCAGCGAGCGTGCCACGCTCCGCGTAACTTACTTCCACAACGAGTTCGGCAACCAGATCGAATACGTCCCCGCCGGCGAAGTCCCTTTCCTGCTGCCCAACCTTACTCCCGAGCAACAGCAGCAGCTTGAGGCCTTCCTTAATCAGGAGAACGCCTACGCGCTCACCCTCAACTCTCTCGCCTTCCGTGCGCAGGGCATCGAGTCGGAGGTCCAGTACGGCCTCGGCCGCAACATCTTCATCCGTGGCGGATACACCTACCTCGACGCCGTCGTGCAGCACTCCTTCTCAGCCGACGCCCTGGGGCCCAGCTACAACCCTCTCTATCCCAGCATCCCCATCGGCAGCACATCGCCGCTTCGCGGAGCGCGCCCCTTCCGCCGTCCGCCGCACACCGGCTTTACCACCGTTACCTACAACGGCAAACGCTTCAGCATCATTGGCACCGGAGCCTATGCCAGCCGCAGCGACGACTCCACCTTCCTCGCCTACGCCACGCCCAGCTTTGATAACTCGCTGCTGCTGCCCAACCGCAACCTCGACCACGGGTACGCCAAACTCGACCTCGGCGGCACGCTCAACGTCACTTCCTGGCTCGGCGTCTACACGCAACTCGACAACCTCCTTAGCCAGCAGCACATCTCCCCCATCGGATATACGTCGCTGCCCTTCAATACCCGCGTGGGTTTGCGCTTCACCCTTGGCCATCTGCATAAATCGCAATAACACAAAAGGCCGGATACACCACGAGTGTCCGGCCTGTGCAGTTCCAATCTGTTGGAGCGCTACACGCGCATGCAGCTTACCGTAGGCTGCAATTGCGCAGGCATCACCAGCATCGACGTCGGCTCGTAGTCCGGCTTCCTGTAGTTCGGCAGCATGTGTGATCCCGCAACGTCCACCAACACCATCGCTCCAAGGAAGATGAAGAACAAGACCACTCCACTGATTGCAACCACTGCCAGAAAGCTCGGCTCTTTCGGATAGAGCCGGTCTTCCATATAGGAAGAACGCTCATCGACTTTCTGTAATTCGCTCATGTCAGGTTGTGATGCGCACGAGCCACTATTTCGATTTCCTGCCGGAAACGGGCCCAGCAAGATGCATTGGCCATGCCCTGGGTTGCCTATAAAAATGAAGAAATACGGCAATTTAACCGGATCAAACTGCACATATTTCCTTAAATTGTGCAAAATTACCGTACAAAGTCGTCATTTGCCCGTGCTATCTTGTTTGCGCATTTCTTTGTTTTCTTTCCCTGAAAGGAATTCGCCATGCGCAAATCCACTGCCCCCTACCTGCGAGCAGGGTCTTCTATCCTGTTTGCTGCGCTTACCTGTCTAACCGCTGGCTTCCTCAATGCGCAGGTTGTGCCGGTGTCCACGACTCCGCAAATCGGCTCGTCCAACCCCGTTACCGCAGCGCCCCTTGTGCCACGGCCCACTACAAAGCCCTGCGTTGTGCAGCTCTTCAGCAACCTGCCGTTTGAAAACTACACGCCCGCGAGCTTCAGCTACACGCCGCCCGCCGACTGTCCTGGTCCATGGGCCAAGGTCGTCTTCACAGCCGACTTCACCGTGACTGCCGGAATTCAGTACGATCGCACGGCGGCCTTTTATCTCGGTCACGCCAATATCTATTACGGAACCACCTCTGAGCCCAGCCCCACGCTCAGCCCTTCCTGGCATGTCGAGCGCGACGTCACCGACCTCTCCGCCATCTTCAAATCCGACCAGACCGGAGAAGCCAATATCGGAAACACCGTTAATTCCACTTACACCGGGATCATCTATGCGAGCGCTGCACTTGAGTTTTATCCGGCGTCTTACAAAAATCCGGCGCCGCGCGTGCCTGATATCGTAGTGCCGGTCAACGGCACTGGCGGAGATGCCGGCACCCTCAACACCGGCTCCGACACAATTTCCCAGACTCTCGACCTGCCCTCGAACGTCGAGCAGGTTTATCTCGATGTCATCGCGCAAAGCCAGATCGGTGACGAATTCTGGTACCTCTGCGTGCCCAACGACCAGACGACGAACCTCGAGAGCTGCGGCAACACCGCGTTCCGCGAAACCGAGGTGACCATCGACGGCAAGCCTGCCGGAGTCGCGCCCGTCTATCCGTGGATTTTTACCGGCGGCATTGATCCATTCCTCTGGATTCCGATTCCTGGCAACCAGACCCTCGACTTCAAGCCTTACCGGGTCAACCTCACGCCCTTTGCCGGTCTGCTTTCCGATGGCGAGACTCACACCGTCGCCGTCAGCGTTTACAACGCCAACGGCTACTTCCTTGCCACGGCCAACCTGCTCGTCTACACCGATCACGGAAGAGCGCATGATACCGGAGGCATCCTGACCAACACGCTCTCCGCCGCGCCCTCGCCGGTAGTCGATGAAAACATCAGCTACAACTCCGGCACCCAGGCCTACACGGGAACCATCGGTGTCGGCTCCAGCCGCGACTTCACCATCAGCGGATGGCTCAACACTTCGCACGGGCGAGTCATCACGACCATCCACCAGAACGTGAACTTCCACAATACGCAGACTTTCGACGTGACTCCACTTATCGACGAGCAGAATGCTGTGCAGTCCACCACGGTTGACTCGCAGACCTCCACGCAGCAGGGTCCCATTACTACCACCAGCGAGCAGCACTTCTCCTATCCGCTCATCGTCGACTACGACTTCACCTATGCGCCGGACTACTCAACCGGGACTCAGGTCGTAAGCGTCAATCAGCAATATCTGCATGGCACCGCGGACGGCTTCTTCGGGCATCCCGTCTACAACAGCAATACGAGCGAGCAGACGAAGGCGCAGGACACGCTCAACTTCAACTTCGTCGCCGAAACCTACGCCCCGCAGGGAGCCAAAACCACCCAGACCTATCGGTACAACAACAATCGCGGCGACTGCTACGACGAAACCCTTACCGCAGCCAACAACGTGCTCACCGGAGTCTCGCACACCCCGGGCTGCAGCTATAACCACTGACAGAAATCCCTTCCCCAACACCAAAGGCCCGGTCACACGACCGGGCCTTCGTTCATTGAAAATAAATTGCCCTTACCGGCGAATCAGTACGCGCGCAGCGCTGGTAGCTGTCTACGCCCTCTTCAGCTCCGGCGTCCGCTCTGCGCCGCCCATCCGCACGCTCACGATCTTCGACACGCCCGGCTCCTGCATGGTCACGCCGTAGATCATGTCTCCTGCCGTCATCATGGCCTTGGAGTGCGTCACGATCACGCACTGCGTCGTTTCCGACATCTCCCGCAGCATCTCCGCCAGCCGTCCCACGTTCGACTCGTCCAGCGGAGCATCCACTTCGTCCAGCACGCAGAACGGGCTCGGCTGATACCGGAAAATTCCCACCAGCAGCGACAGCGCCGTCAGCGCCTTCTCGCCGCCCGAGAGCAGCAATACGTTCTGCAGCTTCTTACCCGGAGGCTGCGCCACAATATCGATGCCGCTGTCCGCTGCGTTCTCCTCGTCGGTGAGTCGCATGAACGCCTGGCCGCCGCCGAACAACTGCCCGAACGTCACGCTGAAGTTTTCATTGATTCGCGCGAACGCCTCATCGAACTTTGTGCGCGAAATCTGGTCGATCTCCTTGATCGTCGCCTGTGTGTTCTCGATCGAATCCAGCAGGTCCGTGCGCTGCGTCTCCAGGAACTCATGCCGCTGCGCCGTCTCCTTGTACTCCTCAAGCGCCATCATGTTCACCGGACCCATTGCTTCCAGCTTGTGCTTCATCTCGCGGCAGGCTTCGTCCTCGGCCGTCAGCGCCTCGCCCTCAATGCGCGCAATCTCACAGTCCTCGCGCAGCAGGGAAGCTTCCACGCTCAGATCGTTCACGCACGTCTCTTCCAGATGTGCAATCTCTGACGCCAGCGTGGCTCCACGCGTGCTGCGCTCGCTCCGCGCCTCGCGCAGCGCGTCTGTCTCCGTGCGCAACGTCTTCAGTTGCGCCTCCATCTCTGCCAGTTTGGTCCGTAGTTGCGCTGCCTCTTCCGTCAGCCGCGCCACTTCTTCCAGCGCCTGCTCGCGAACACCCACCAGCCGCTCGCGGTCCGCTGCCAGTTGCTCATTCTCACGTGCTCGTTGCTGCTGCTCGGCGCTCGCTGCGGCAAGCTGCTGTTCAATCTGGGCCACCCGCTGCGACAGCTCGGCAAACATGCGGTCAATGCGTGCAAACGCTGCTTCCGCGCCGCGCCTGCGCTCTTCCAGCCCGGCCAGCTCGGCGGCCACCATCGCCGCCTGCTGCTGCGCCTCTTCACGCGCCTGCCGAAGCTCCTCGACCGTCCGCAGCAACTCGCCTAGCCCAGCCTCGGCCTGCTCGTGTTCTGTCTCCAGCCGCTGTGCCTCTTCGTGCTTCTGCTCGATGAAGGTCTGTTTGGCCGCGCGCGCGTCCTTGTTGCGCGCACTTTGCAGCGTCCAGTCCTGCAAGCGCCGCTCCAGCCGCTGAACTTCCGAGTCCATCTGCCGCAGCGCGGCTGACTGGTTCGCACTCTCGCGTTCGGCCACGCGCAGCTCTTCGCTCTTGGCATCGAGCAGATGGGAAAGCTCGCCCAGCTCTTTCGCCAGCGCTGCGGCCGCAATCTCTGCTTGTCCCAGTTCACGCTCTACGGCATCCAGCTTCTGTTGCGTTTCGCGCAGCTCGCGCTTCAGCGCCAGAGGGCCCTCAGCTCTTGGCTTGCCGCCCGTCACCGTCACGTTATGGAAGCACTCGCCCGTCGGCGCCAGGAAAAACGCATCAGGATTCTCAAGCGCCAGCGAACGCGCCGTCTCCGAATCCTCCGTTACATAGCCGTCGCGCAGCTTGGGCAGAATCACCTCAAGCGACCGCCCAAAGCCATCCAGCACGCGGATGCAGTCCTTCAGCCGCACCACGCCCTGTTTCTGTTCGTGTCCCGGACCAATCCCGTCCGCCGCAAACGAGAACTTCGCCTGTGCGTCTTCCGGATGCACCAGAAACGTCGCGCGCCCATCCACACCCGTCTTCAGCAGCCGCATGCCTTCGTCCGCCGCGTCCCAGCTCTTCACCACGATGTAGTTCAACTCATCGCGCAGGAACTCATCCACCACGTTCTCGTACTGCCCATTGACCTCAAGAAAATCCGCCAGTGTACCCACGGGAGCCAGCCCGCCGCCCAGCGAATTCTGCTGGAACAGCTTCCGCACCGTGTCCGTCGAGTAGCTGTGCTCGCGGATCAGTCCATCCAGGGAATCGCGCCGTCCTGTCAGCGTCGCCATCTCCGCGCGCAATTGGTCGCCGCGCCGCTTTGCCTCGGCTTCTTCATCGCGTTTCGCGGCAATCTCTGCGCGCAACGTGCCAATCTCACTCTCCAGCCGCTTCAGCGCTTCGGTCACCGACTCAAACTGCATGTTGACCTGTCCGCGCTCCGCGCCAAGCGCCTCAAGATCGCCCTTGGCCGCGGCCATCTCCATCGCCAGCCTGTCCGCATCGCGCTCAAGTGCGGCCAGTGACTCTTCGCCCTGCGTCGCCTGGTTCCTCAACTGCCCCAGTTGAGACAGAAGTTGCATCGCCTGCCGTCGCGCTGCCTCAGCTTTCTGCTCCGCTGCCGACACCGCCGCAACCGCATCCCGCGCCTGTGCCTGCTTGGCCTGTACCTGCTCGCGGAAGCTCGCCGCCTCTGCCGCTGCTGTCTCCAGAAATGCCTTTTGCTGCTCGCGCTCCGTGGTCAGGTTGCCGAGGTGCGCCTTCGCCTGCTCCAGCTCCGCCGCGCCCGCCGCTGCACGCGCCTCAAGCTCCGCAATTCGCTCCTGGTTGGCCGTCTGCCGCGTCGCCGCGCGCTCCAGTTCTACCGCGCTTTGGTTCGCACGGGTCTGCGCATCCTTCGCGCCCGCCTCAACTTCATATCCTCGCGCCCGCGACGCATTGTGCTCTGCATCCAGGTCCTCAATCTGCGCGCTGTGCTCATCTATCTGCGCCGTCAGTGCGGCGATTGCCTCAGCTACTGCGGCCTGCTCTGAGTCCATCTGTGCAAGCTTGCTGGCCAGCACCACCTTCAGCCGTCCGCGCATCTCGTCGCGAAGCGCGCCGTAGCGCTCGGCCTTCGCCGCCTGCCGCTTCAGAGATCCCATCTGCCGTGTCACTTCTTCAAAAATGTCGTTCACGCGCGCCAGGTTCTGCTTCGACTGCTCCAGACGCAGTTCGGCCAGGCGCTTCTTCGTCTTGAAGCGCGTAATCCCCGCAGCTTCTTCGATGATTGCGCGGCGGTCATGCGGCTTCGAGCTCAGCAGTTGCCCAATACGCTCCTGTCCGATGATCGCGTACGACTCCGGTCCCAGCCCCGTACCCATAAAGATGTCCTGAATGTCGCGCAGCCTGCACAGCTTGCCGTTCAACAGGTATTCGCTCTCGCCCGTGCGGAACAGCCGCCGCGTCACAATCATCTCGCCCTGCTGCGGAGTCTTGTTGAATTTCCGCCGCCGGATCTTCAGCACTACGGCATTGTCCGCCGTCGCCGCTGCACCGTCCGCAGCCGCAGCCTCGGGAGTGGCGGGCAGGGAAGCGCCGTCTTCTTCAATTACCTGGCCCGGCTGCGACTCGGCAATGATCTCCTCAACCTCTGCCGCGCGCTCCGCTCTCATCTTTTCTTCGTCCCAGTCAGCGGAGTGCTCCTCGATCACGATCTCCGGCTCTGCCAGTAGCGGCCCGCCGTAGGCTTCGGGATCGATCAGCGTCAGCGACACCTCGGCCATGCCCAGCGGCTTGCGGTCACGCGTTCCCGCAAAGATCACATCCTCCATCTTGCCGCCGCGCAGCGTCTTGGCGCTCTGCTCGCCTAGCACCCAGCTCACCGCGTCCAGAATGTTTGACTTTCCGCACCCGTTCGGCCCCACCACCACGGCCACGCCCTGGCCCGGCAGCGCCACCTCAGTCCGGTCGCAAAACGACTTGAACCCCAGCATCTGGATTTTCTTGAGCTTTAGCATCAGGACACTCCTTCTACCTGCATCTATGGCCGTGCGACCGCGCACGCCACAACAGCAGTGCGCTTCATCTTGAAAACTCTAGCCGCGGCAGGGAACAGGGTCAACATATGCACCCCAACATCTTGTGGATAAGCCGTCCCCAATTCAATTTACTGTACAGGGATGGGAAATCCAACAGAAAAGCGCACTTTCTGGAGAGATTGTTCTTGAAGGTCGAGGAGAATTCGCCATCCTCAGGCTAGTCCAAGTCCCCGTAGCCCTGCAAGACAAAATCCGGTAAAAGGGAACCACCCCGGTTACCGCCATGCGCACCCTCTCCAACCCCGCCGACTATGAACTTCTGGCTCGCCGGTTCGCCGCCGTTACCCCTCAGGATCAGGCCTGCTGGGGCCGCATGAACGTCTACCAGATGCTCCGCCACGTCGCCGACGCGATCCGCGTCCCATTAGGCGAGTTTGAAGTGAGCGAACATACCGGCCTTCTTTGGCAAACCGTCGTGAAATGGGCCGCACTCTGGTATCCACGCCCGTGGCCGCACAATTCGGCCACCAGGCCTGAACTTGATCTGTGTGCGTCGGGCATCACGGCCGGGGATTTCGAGGCTGCCCGTCAGGACGCGCTCACACAACTCGACCGGCTCCGCCGCGCCCGGCTTGACGGCGTGCGCCACCCCTTCTTCGGCAACCTTACCCATAAGGAGTGGATGCGCTGGGGCTGGCTCCATAACGACCATCACCTGCGCCAGTTCGGGCGGTGAGCGACTGGTGCGACTCAGGGCCATCCCGCACTTCGCTCGTACTTCATACAAAAATATAGGCTTATACCGACTAGGCGGAGGGCTGGGCTGAGCTGTGCCGGGATGGGTCTGCCGTCGGCCATCCCCCAGAACCAGCGGGTCAGTGCGACCGCCGAGTGCCATCTAACTTGTTTATTTTGTATGAAGTATGAAATCCATGACCTTGCCGCAGACCTTTACTTGCCGGTCAAACCGACACGGATGAGGCTTCTACACGCTCAGCCCTTGGCTCGCAATTGAGACAGCAGAAGAGCTTCGGGCAGGCTTGGTGCTGCCCGCAAGCCCTTATCTTTATATGAGTTGAGATTTTTAGGGTTTGAAGGTCGGCCGCAGTAGCACCTCGCTCACAAATGACTGCGGAGCCTGTGTCACCAGCATTGCCACCACGTTGGCCACGTCTTCCGGCTGAATTTTTCGGCTCGGATTCTTGCCGCTGCTGCCGCCGCCG
>JASHUR010000110.1 GCA_030039895.1 Acidobacteriaceae bacterium
GCCTCGTAGCACTTGCGCCCCGGCACGCAGCGGGCAAGATGCACGTAATTTTCATCCGGGCCCGCTGGTCCCATAGTGCGCAGACACCAGTAGCTCGATGCCACTGCGATTCCAGGAAGCCACGATTCCACATCTTGTGGCGTGGTGCCATACGGGTTCTTCGTTCGCAGGCATTGGCAGGGCCGTAGTTTTGTTTGAGATGCGCTCATAGTTACCTCCTAGCCTGCTGCGCTCGGGTCACGACTCGCTTGTCCAGCGGCCAACAGAATGGTGCGATAGATTGCGACCGGGAAAAGGTCGACTTTGTAGGCATTCATCGAGAGCGGCTGCACGTTCGTCATGGCGGCTTTGCCTGCGGCGCGCGCTGTTTCCTCGGTGATCCTCTTGCCGGCAAGCAGCGCTTCCGCCTCCTGCGAGCGGCGCACCACCGGAGACGCGGCACCCATGGTAATCACCGCTCTGCGGCAAGTGTTGCCGTCCATTTCGAGTACGACTCCCGCATCAGCAATTGCCCAATCGAAGCTCTCTTTCTCCCCATATTTCTGGTAAGCGGATCGCGTGCCGGGCGCGGGCTTTGGGATCATTACCGCGGTGAGCAGTTCGTCGGGCTCGATGACCGTGAACTTCGTTGGGTTCGCATCGGGCTCGACGTAGAAATCCTTGATCGAGACCATCCGCTTGCCTCGCTTTGCGGAACTCAGCTCGATGCGTGCGTCCAGCCCCAGAAGGGCGACGGCAGACGAAGACGGTGCGACAGCAGGGCAGGTGCCGTAATCCATGATGGCGTGGTACTGGTTAAGTCCGCCAAAGGCAAAGCAGAAGTTCTTACCTTTGCGAATGCATTCAAATTCAGCCGACCGGTAATACCAGCACTGTACCGGTTGCAGCAGATTGCCGCCCAGCGTTGCCACATTGCGAAGATGGGGCGTGGCGGCGTGTCCGCAGGCGTCAGAAAGAATCTGGTACTGTGTCTGGATCTCGGGGTGCTCACTTATCTCCGACAGCGTCGTGAGTGCGCCGATGGTGAGACCGTCCTGCGTCTTCTGAATCCCGCGTAATGCCGAAATATTGCGGATATTAACCAGCTTCGATGGTTGATAAGTACCGTTCTTCATCCGCTCAAGAAGGTCGATACCACCGGCTTTAACCGCCGCGCCGTCTTTCAACTGCGACAGTGCTCCTTCTACGGTTGTGCATTCTGCGAGTACGAAACTGTTCATATGAGATCCCCTCCCTGCGCAGGCCGATTCAGCGCTGCTAGAACGACGGCTGGCGTCATCGGCGTCTGGCGAATCCGGACGCCGAGGGCGTTGTAAACAGCGTTGCCGATTGCAGCCCCGATGGAAACGATGCCCGCCGCCTCGCCGATTCCGGATGCATCGGTGGAGCTTTGCCCGATATATGCCTCTACGAGCTGCACCTGAATATCCGGTGTTTCGCGCGAGCCGGTGATCTTGTACTGTTCGAGGTTTGGGTTCACCATCAGGCCGTAGTTGGGATCGAGCAGACGGTTTTCGAACAGGGTGTAAGAGATTCCCTGGATGATGCCGCCATTGATCTGGCTGATCACCTGCGACGGGTTCATCGGTCGCCCGCAGTCATGTACTGACAGCACGCGCGTGACATGGACGCGCCCCAATTCAGTGTCCACTTTCACCTCAGCCACATCAACCCCGCCGTAGGTCAGATACTTGCTTCGGTCGTAGTCCGGAATCCGTTTGGACTGCACCGCGATCTGTTCCGTCTTCATCTTGGCGGCTGCGCGTTTGAAGCTGACGGGCTGCATCTTCCCCGATTTGCTGCGAACTTGACCGTCGACCAGCTCGAGGTCGGCAGCGTCGGCGCCGAACGCGGGACCGATCTCAGCCAGAAATTTCTGCGAAGCCTGCCAGGCCGCGTCGCGGACGGCCGGCGTGAGGGAAAGGGTTGTCACACTCCCGCCGGAGTCTGGGCCAACCGGATAATTGGTGTCGCCAATTCGAACGGCGATCTGTTCTGGTGGCACGCCAAACTGCTCCGCCAGAATTTGCGCCATCACAGTCCTGATGCCGGAACCGATGTCCTGCACGGCGGAGAGAACTTCGAGCGACCCATCTTTGTGAATACGAACTTCAGCTGATGAGTCCATACTCACAAAGCGATACCAGACCGATTGTGCAAGGCCCACACCTCGTTTGACTGGACCACGATCTGCACCCGCCATTGGATTGCGCGATTTCCAGAGATCGCTTTCGCGCACTATCTGGCGCTCAACCTTGCGAACCGGGTGCTCGTCGATTACGTCGCGGAAGGCGATGGGATCTTGGTTGAGCTTGACCGCAAGTTCGTCGATCGTCTGTTCCAGTGCGAAGTCCCCCGGTGGATGTCCAGGTGCCCGCATCGCCGAGCCGGGGCCGGCGTTGGTAAACACGTCGTTATCCTCGGTGCGGATAGCGGCGTATTTATAAAGATTCGTCGCCGGGCCGGAACACCCCGCCCCGGTACCACAACCTGCGGTTCCGTAGCTCACCAGGTGAATAGCGGAGATAGTTCCGTCATTGTTTGCGCCGATGCGCAGCATCTGGTCAGAACTGGGACGGTTGCCGACAGAGAGATGCTCTTCTTTACGATCCAGCATCAGCCGGACCGGTGCTCCCGTCTTTTTGGACAGGGCCGCTGCTACGACGCCGGCGTTCCCTGCTCCAAACTTGGCGCCGAAACCGCCGCCCATGAATTCGGTGATGACTCGCACCTGCGACATTGGGATGTTGAAAAAACCTGCCAGCTCTTCGCGCACACTGGCGGTGCCCTGGGTGGAGGCCCACACCGTGAGCATATCTGGCTTCCAATCGGCAACCACTCCATGTGTCTCCAGGGCAGAGTGTGTCTGCACCTGCGTGGTGTAGTGTCCTTCGACAACTATTTCGGCACTCCGAAAGCCCTGTTCGACATCTCCAACTTTCCTGATCGAAGGCCCGTGAACATTTCCGGTTTGCGGCACATTGTGCGGACCGCCTCCGCCTCCCGCCGTTCCCGCCTGATCGGCAGGACCAGGGAAAACAAGCGGCGCATTCGCTGCACGCGCCTTGTCCAGGTCCACAACGAACTCCATGGGCTGATATCGCACCTTCACCAGCGCAGCCGCGTCTTCCGCCGCATAAGGGGTCGTGGCGGCGACGGCAGCGATGGGCTGCCCTGCGTAACGCACCACCGGATAGTTCGCCTGTTCGAGTGACGGGTCGCGGAGAACGGCGCCACCCAGCATATGCTGGATGACGTGAACTCCTTTAACCCCCGGATAGCGCTCTGCCGCGGATGTATCAACAGAAACGACCTTCGCGTGGGGCAGAGTAGCGTTCACGAAGGCCGCGTACAGCATGCCGGGTAACTGTACATCGGCCGTGTAACGGGCGCGGCCGGTAACTTTGGCGTGGCCGTCCAGGCGCTCGTAAGGCTTTCCAACATACTTCAAATCTTTGTTGATCGGCCACACAGGGGGTTCCGTGATCGGGACCTCGCGCTGTTCGTCACGCAACGTATAGCCCGGCACCCCAATTGGCATGGAAACAGTCTTCTCATCGGTATTTTCTGCCCTTGTCGGCGGCGCGTCCTGGAGCAGCGAATTCTTATTCGTGTGAGTCACCACAATGCCTCCATCATGCTCTGCGCATGTTGCCCGCAGCCTCTAAGGTCGCGGAAAAGACTCTTGGATAGGTTCCACAGCGGCACAGATTGCCAGCAATCGCGTGGCGCACATCGTGCTCCGATGGATGAGGATTCTTTTCCAGCAGAGCCGCGCAGCTCATTACCATCCCGGGCGTACAGAAGCCGCATTGCATTGCGTCGTGTTTCACGAATGCAGCCTGAAGAGGATGTGGTTCACTCTCTGTAGAGAGTCCTTCGATCGTGGTCACCTCGTGGCCAATGGCATCCACCGCGAGCATCATGCAGCTGTTCACCGGGACTTTGTCGAGCCAGACTGTGCAACCTGAGCAGGCACCGCGGTCGCAGATAATTTTGGTTCCGGTCATTCCTAGATGGATTCGCAGGGCCTCTGCCAGCGTAGTGCGCGGCTCAATGCTTACAGCGTGCTCTTTGCCATTGACGTGAAGTCGGACCGGAACCGGGCCGGGACCAAGCTCCGTCACCTCCGAATTGGTCGAGGTAGCTGCCTCGCTGTTGAAGGCCTGGACCCCTTCGAGCAGCGCAGTCCCGGCGGCCGTCAGTCCAGCGCCCTTCAGGAAGCCTCTGCGGGTTATTCCCTTCCTGCCGTGTTCGCGCAATAAAGGATCATTTGGTTTTGTAGGATCGGACATTGTCTCCTCCTGAATAATTTTCGGAAGTGCTCTAGCGCCAGGCGTGCGAATGGCGGTGTCGGTGAGTTTGGAAGTCTTTCAGGCGGAACAACGGTGACGTCAAGAACTATAGCTCTGGACAAATTCGGCCGACAAGTGGGGATCAAACTGATCTTGATTGAGCTTTAGCATCCGCACGGACGTAGCATCAGCATTTTGACGGATCCCCTTCGGAACGCGGGCAAGCGGCTGCCGTACATTTTGGAGATAACACGGTGCTAAATAATGAAATGTCAGCTTGAAAGTCTTCGTGCAAAGGAAGAGTCATGCTTTTTCCTGGCATGGGTTCTTCAGGATAGACTTTCAAAATAGCCACCTAATTGATAATGAAAGCTTTAAAGATGGTAATGCTCTTTGCTTATTCTGCGTATTTCGCCTGTAAGCTATTGAAAACAACAACTTATCGGTGGAGGCATCGGGAGTCGCACTCGTACTGAGCATTGAAAACATGCAACTTACTCATCCTGGAAATACCCGAAACTCACAGATTTCCATGAGTACCAGTTGTGTACAAACATTTCCCAGAATTCCCCAACCTCCAACAACTGCAGCTTCAAAATCCGTTCAGCGGATATCTGAAGAGTTCTTCACCGTTCATACACCAAACCGGCCGCGACTGAGGTCAGCTTCCGAAGTGAAAGCTGGCTAGATCGCGAGGGAATGAAGCGACGTGGTGCTCGATTGCTTCTGCGGCTCGGACTCGACGTGTGCGGCTGCCTTGTTAACGGATCGCAAGTATATCGGCATCGAACTCGACGCTGAGTATTTCAACCAGGCATCAGCACCGTTAGCTTGCGTAAAGGAGAGAGTCGCAGCAAAGCGGCTCTCTCCCTTCATTCCCACGTTCGTGGATGATGCGTACGTGCCGCCGCTTTCCCTAGCTTCGACTCTCAATGTCTATCGAGTTGAATAAGCGACTCGGCGACTGTGCACTTACCGAGATCCGCCGAGTCAGATGGCCGAAAGGCCGCCGTCGACAGATAACTCCACCCCATTCACGAAGCTCGAATCGTCAGAAGCAAGAAACAGCGCGACTGTTGCGATTTCTTCAGGTTGACCCATCTTTCCTCGCGGGATCAGGGATTCGAACATCTCCTTCGCCTCCTCGGTAAGAACTTCTTCCTGCATCGGTGTGGCGATCGGCCCGGGGCCCAGCACGTTCACCCGGATATTCCTGCCCTTCAGTTCGTTGAGCCACGTGCGTGCGAAAGAGCGCAATGCTGCCTTGCTCGCCGCATACACGCCGAAACCAGGAAAACCCTTCACCGAAGCGACTGATCCGGTCATGATGATCGATCCGCCATCGTTGAACAGCGGCAGCGCCTTCTGAACTGTAAACAATGTGCCCCGGGTATTCAGGCCGAAGACCGCATCGAAGTGCTGCTCGGTAATCTCGCCCAATGGGACGGCTTCGCCCCAGCCTGCGCTCGCGTACAGAATGTCGATCTTGCCCTTTTCACGCTTGACTATTTTGAACAGGCGGTCGAGGTCGTCGAGATTGGCTGCGTCGCCGCGTACGCCGGTCACGTTTCGGCCAATCAGCTTGACGGCTTCGTCGAGCGTCTCCTGCCTCCGGCCCGTGATGAAAACATAGGCTCCTTCTTCAACGAACCGCTTGGCGCTCGCCAGCGCCAAGCCGCTCGATCCACCTGTGATGACTGCAACCTTACCCTCAAGCTTTCCCATAATTACTCCCTTCGTGTTCAACAAGAACTTCCATTTCCACCCTTCGCGGCACCTTGCCGCTCCTGAATTTGGTACGAATTAATGTTGCGATTGCACGCCCGTTGATGAACAACAGGCGACTTCCCACCGTTCCCCGGACCCCCACTTGAGCATCGGGCCTCAAACCTGGCCGACGCCACCGTCTGCCATCAGATCCGCGCCCGTCACATATGAACTCTGCTCGGAACCGAGAAAGACAGCCGCATTGGCGATTTCCACGGCCTCCGCCAAGCGGCCGATTGGAATCATGTTCAGGTACATCCTCACCACTTCGTCGCGTCTGTGCTCTTCCGACTGAGAATCTAGGATGGGGGTATCGGTCACGCCTGGACTGAGAGTATTGACACGGATGCCGCGGCCTTTGAACTCGGCAGCCCATGTGCGGGCGTAGGAACGTAATGCTGCTTTGGCTGCAGCGTAGGCCGTATGGTTCGGAATTCCCATGACATGCATTGCGGAGCTGACCAGGATGATCGATCCACCGCGGCTTATCAAAGGCAGAAGCTTCTGTACCAGGAAGACCGGAGCGCGCGCCATGAGATTGAATGTTTTATCGAAGTGCTCAGGTGTGAGAGTGTCGAGCGGAGCCTGCTCGGTGAAGCCCGCATTGGACACGATGATGTCGACCACGCCTTTTGTGGTCGTCACCGCCGCAGCGATGCCGTCTATATCTTGGAGCTTTGAAAGATCTCCTGGAACGGCAGTGACGTTCTTGCCAATGTACTCAACAGCCTTGTCCAGCTCTGGCTTCCGCCGTCCCGTGATGAAGACATATGCACCCTCTTCGACAAACCGCTTTGCCGTAGCAAGACCGATTCCGCTATTGCCACCTGTGATTACCGCAACTTTCCCTTCAAGCGTCCCCATCGCCTCTCCTTTGACAACCTGCCATTCACTGAATTCTGGAGTGCTTATTACGTAACATTCATTACAGATGTGTGGAGTTCTGCATCGGATTCACGATTTTGGGCTCTAATATCAAGAGTGCGAGCAAAGTTATGAAAACCGGAAACGGAAAGATGGGACGACCGATCAGCTTCGATAAAGACGCAGCGCTTGAGGCAGCGATGCTACTCTTTTGGGAACGGGGCTTTGAAGGCACTTCTATGGCCGATCTTACCCACGCGATGGGCCTCAGCCCCTCAAGCATCTATGCGGCCTTCGGTGACAAGCACGCCTTGTTTCAGCTCGCAGCAAAGCGCTATATGGAAATTCGAGCGCAATATGCAGTTACGGCCCTGGAGGAACCAACTCTCGAAAGGTTCCTTCGTGCGCTCTTCGACAACACGGTTGCGTTCCTCGGTTCGAAGGGGCATCCTTCGAGCTGCTTCACACTGACTGGCGCCATCTCCTGTGGTGTAGATGTAGAACCTGCAAAGGTCCTCATGAAAGAGATGCGACTGCAAAATGAGGCCGCGATAAAAGCTCGCCTCCTCAAGGCCCGAAGGGCTGGAGAGTTTCCTAAGGAAGAGAATGTCGATGACTATACGAGGTATCTCTCTTCGCTCCTCAGCGGTCTCGCCATTCAGGCCGCAAACGGATCGACGAGAGCCGAACTTAAGCGTACGGCAGAGGTCGCTCTCAGACACCTGGGCATCGAGAGGTGAGCAATGGGAGTTGCGTGGCGATTTGAGAACGCGGACTGTTGCGAGTAAAGTCTGTGCTCGTGAGGACCTTCTGGTACTGTGATCCTTGCGCGGTTTCGATAAGCGCATTATCGGCAAGTCAATCACAGATGCAGCGTCGTACGTGGTGGTCAGTTAGGATCGATGTGCGAATGCGGCAGTTGGACCCGTTGTATCAGCCTCATCCCCGAGGTCCATGGCTGCGATAAGGCCGTTGTTCAAGGTGAATAAGTGGAGAACTTCGCTGTCCGAAAGAACATCGCCTTGGAGGTTCCTGACAACTTGGTGCACTCTGACGCGGACCTTGCCTCCGTCTTCCTCGGCAATTGCCAGTGGTTCGACATGGCCATCGAACTCACCCCATTGTCGAGTCCAATAGGCACGGATCTCTTCCTTTCCGACAACCCTGCCGCCCTCCGAAGCTTTGGGCCAGCTCACATCTTCCGTCATCAGTGCTAATACACCGTCGATGTCCCGCTTGTTGAATGCGGAGTACGCCAGCTCAATAATTGCCTTAACGTTTGCCATTCATCCTCCTGTCACGCGTGCGCTATCGATACTGCCTAGAGACTTGCGTTTGTCGCGCCTGTCCGAACCCGAACATCGATGTTGCCGACACAAGGACTGCGTTCAAGCGGGCGCTCGATTCAAACTGAGAACATAGGGCAGCATCACAGTTTTGGAGTCTGTTGCAAGAATCCTCCCCACCAGCATTCCTTCGCGCGGAATCAGTTTGAGACGTAGCGTCTTAGCTCCATTACGCCTTGCATCCGGGGATTCGATCACACCTGTAGACGCTCCTGTAAACCCTACCCCTTCTAAGTGCATCTCGGTGATCTTCTCCGCAGGTTTGTCGTCGAGTTGCAGCAAGGCCGAGTCGGAGGATTCAATCTTCAGTCGTACCCGCATCTTCGCACCGTCGTTTGTGAGTGTTCCCCGCCAATGGCCGCCTAATCCGGGTGTGATGACGAATGGCGACGGCGAGGGTCCACTGTTGTCTTCCAGCTGACGCCATTCCGGTAAGTACCTGGAGAGTATTTCGGCGCATACGCTTTGACATAGTTCATCCCCGTCTGATCGGTTGGTCAAGACCATGCATGCAAGATTCTCCGACGGGACCATACGGAGAGCAGTCGCAACACCTGGCTGGCCACCGTCTTTGAAGATAACTTCCTTGCCGGACTTCAGATGTCCGATAAACCAGCCGAATGTGGTTGCTATGCCCGATGGGCCAACGAAAACAGGCTTGTGAAGTTCTTCAATCCAGCGGTCGTCCAGAATCCGCGCTCGATCACCATTGTTCATGTTAAACATTGCGAACCGCGCGAGGTCGTGAGCGCTGGCATACAGCTCTCCGGATGCGGGCGTCGCTGTTGTGTAGTACGGGATCGGGTTTCCCGAGGAATCGTATCGCACCGCACCCGTTGAAAGCCGCGCAACATTGGTGTCTAAGAAGCTGTCGTCGAGGCCAAGTGGTCTCAGGACCCTCTGCGTCATTAGAGTTCCGAACTCCACTCCCGTCAGGTTTGACGCGATGGCACTCAGCGCAGCAAAACCAATGTTGCTGTATTCAAAAGTAGACCCGGGCGGGTAAGCGAGACTTCCATATTCGGTGAGGAGCTCCTCGGCACCGGGAGCGAGATGGGCTTCGTTGCGATCATACATTGCGAACATTTTTGGCAGCCCGCTCACGTGCGCTCCGAGGAGCCGCACTGTTGCGGCATCCGCATTTCCGTTCGTGCCAACGATCTTGCCTTTCGCAAGGTAGTTATTTGCGGGGTCGTCGAAAGAGAGTTTGCCCTCTGCAACCAGGGTCATGAGCGTCGTAGTGGTGAAGGGTTTAGTGAGGGATGCCAGGTTGAACGGCGTACGGGCGGTCGCCTTTATGGCTGCCTCGCGATTTGCCCATCCAAAGCCCTCTTCCCAGACGATCTGTCCCCCGTGCGCAACAGCGACAGCTACACCGGTGGCTCTTCCATCCGCAATCTCCTTAAGGATCCTGCCCCGCACAGGCTCGAAGTCGTGTTTGTCGAGTCGCG
>JASHUR010000111.1 GCA_030039895.1 Acidobacteriaceae bacterium
CTGCCGATTAGCCTGACCCTCCGGCCACCCGCCGTAGCACAACCACAAACCCAGATACGATTCCAGATGCGGCGTCCGCTCCGCATCAAACTCAACCCTCACCCGCACTCCTCGGCGCCGGCGCTCAATCTCCACCCAGCCGTCCGTGGGGGCAACCGCGTAAACCTTGTCTCCCACCCCGTCGCTCAGCTTCCCCGCCCGTGACAGATCCACCATTCCCCCGTGCGGTGTCTCCGCAACCGGCCACGCCACCACATCCCCTTTCGCGCCCACCCGATTTCGCGCCGAGTCCTCCACTTTAAGCTCCTTCACTGATTCCGGCAGCACAATCCGGTCGCCTTCATCCACCGCGAACAACGGATGTGCCGACCACACATACGGCGTCTCGACCTCGCCCACATTCTCCAGCCTGTACCCGATCCTTAGCGTGCTGCCCTCCACCGTCAGCGTCCGCTCCAGTCGCAGCGGAAACAGCCGTCCCGTCGCTGTCAGCCGCAACTCACGCTCCCCGCGCTGGTCATACGCCCATGGCATCTGCCAAATCTCGCCATGGTCCGGGACCTGCACTTCGCCAGCCGCCCCTGCAATCGTGCACGCCGAGACTGTCGGCAGACATTCATCAAATCCGCTCGCGTCGCTCTCATCAAACGCCATTCCCGGCGTGCGCAGCGCATATTCCCGCAGCGGAGCCTGCAGCAGATCCAAACCTGGGCCTCGCCCCTTGTACCGCAGCGATGCGATCTTCCCGCCCAGTTCAGGCAGGACAGTCACTTCCAATGTATCCGTTTTCACAATCAGATGAATGAGTTCCTCGTCGCTCACGCCATCCTCGTACTCAAATTTTGCTGCATTGGAATCTTACTCGCCGCGGCTCAATCCAGCCTATATTCATCTGCTTCAACCATCCAGTTTTTTTGCCAGAATGAAATCACTGCACAGCATCTTTCCCACCTGGAAGCGCCGCGTCCCCGCGTGCTCAAACCCATGCCGCTTGTAGAACATGACGGCTTTGTCATTTTCATCGTTCACACCCAGCAGCAGCCGCCGCTTGCCCAGCCTTCGCGCCGTCTCCACCGACCACTCCATCAGCGCGGCCCCGATCCCCGACCCCTGAAAACGATACAACAGATAAATCCGTTTCAGCTCCGCATCATCCCCCGTCACCGGAACCGGCAAATCAGGCGGGCACACGACCGCATATCCCACCGCCGAGCCCTTCACTTCCGCCACAGCCACCCGCGTGTCGGCATCGGCCAGCATCGCCGCATACTTCTCCGCCGAGTGCTGCTTCCGGCAATGCGCCAGAATGTCCTCGCCCTCTAAAAACCCGGCAAAGGCCTCCAGAAAGCTCGCCGCGCCCACCAGCGCCAGCCGTTCCTCATCGCCCGCCACGCACTCCCGCAACACAAATTCCCACGCCCCGCGCATACAGCATTTTTATCAGCAGCCAATAGCCAACAGCCAATAGGCTCGGAACGATCGCTCTTCGGTAAGCATTTGACAGAGGAGGTTGGGAAGGTCGCTTCAGCGGGTTGGCTTCTGGCTTCTGGCTATTGGCTGTTGCCTGTTGTCTACCAGCCGCCCGTCCTACCAGCTATCATCAAATGTATGACCGACCGCATGTCCCGCCCGCTCGCGCAGTCCGATCCCGAGATCGCCGCTGCCATCGAACATGAAGTCCTCCGCCAGCATGAAGGCCTCGAAATGATCGCCTCGGAAAACTTCGTCAGCCAGGCTGTGCTTGAGGCCGCCGGGTCGGTCTTCACCAACAAGTACGCCGAGGGCTACCCCGGACGCCGCTACTACGGTGGCTGCGAATATGCCGACATCGTCGAGAACCTTGCCCGCGACCGTGCCAAACAGCTCTTTAGCGCGCAGCACGCCAACGTGCAGCCCCACTCCGGCTCGCAGGCCAATGCCGCCGCCTACATGTCTGTGCTCCAGCCTGGAGACACCATCCTCGGTCTCTCGCTCGCGCACGGCGGACACCTCACCCACGGCCACAAGCTCAACTTCTCCGGCAAGCTCTATAAGGTCGCGTCCTACACCGTCCGCAAAGACACCGAAACCATCGATTACGACGAGCTTGAGTCCATCGCCGTTGCCGAAAAGCCCAAGGTCATCGTCGGCGGAGGCAGCGCCTATCCGCGCATCTTCGACTTCCCGCGCATGCGCCAGATCGCCGACAAGGTCGGCGCGCTCCTCATGATCGACATGGCCCACTTCGCCGGACTCGTCGCCGCCGGAGTCCATCCCTCGCCCGTCCCGCACGCGCAGCTCGTCACCACCACCACGCACAAGACCCTGCGCGGCCCGCGCGCCGGACTCATCCTTTGCGAGCAGGACTTCGCCGCCGCCGTCGACAAGGCCGTCTTCCCCGGACAGCAGGGCGGCCCGCTTATGCACATCATCGCCGCCAAGGCCGTCGCCTTCCGCGAAGCCCTTGAGCCGGACTTCAAGACCTACGCCCGGCAGATTGTCATCAACGCACAAGTATTGGCTGCTGCCCTTCAGGAGCAGGGTCTCCGCATCGTCTCCGGCGGAACCGACACCCATCTC
>JASHUR010000112.1 GCA_030039895.1 Acidobacteriaceae bacterium
CCGCTAAAACCCGGTGTCCCGCGCGCCAGCACCCGCAGATCAACATCCTCTGACAGCGGAACCTTCTTCGCATGCACCCGCAGCACTTCCTCGCGCCCGCGTACATCGGGACGCCCCACCACCACGCGCCGGTCAAACCGCCCCGGCCGCAGCAGCGCCGGATCGAGCACGTCCGGCCGGTTCGTCGCCGCTACCAGAATCACGCCGTCGTTCGCTTCAAACCCGTCCATCTCCACCAGCAACTGGTTCAGCGTCTGCTCGCGCTCATCGTGTCCGCCGCCCAGGCCCGCTCCACGATGCCGGCCCACGGCGTCAATTTCGTCGATGAAGATGATGCAGGGAGCGTTCTTCTTGCCCTGCTCAAACAGGTCGCGCACGCGACTCGCGCCCACGCCCACAAACATCTCCACAAAGTCTGAGCCGGAGATCGAGAAGAACGGTACATTCGCTTCGCCCGCAACCGCGCGCGCCAGCAGGGTCTTGCCTGTTCCCGGAGGGCCCACCAGCAGCACGCCCTTCGGAATCCGTCCGCCCAGCTTCTGGAACTTCTGAGCCTCGCGCAAAAACTCGATGATCTCCTTCAGCTCTTCCTTGGCCTCGTCTACGCCCGCCACGTCCTTGAAGGTGATCTTCTTCTGCTGCATCGAAAGCAATCGCGCGCGGCTCTTCCCGAACGACAGCGCCTTGTTCCCGCCGCTCTGCATCTGCCGGATCATAAAGAACCACAGCGCCACCAGAATCAGCAGCGGGGCCACATTGATCAGAATGCTCCACCATGCGCTGCTGTTGCTGTCCTTGATCGTCACCTTCACCTTGTTCGTGTCCAGAACGTCGTAAAGGTGCGGATAATTCGCCGGAATGATCGTGTGGAAGGCTTCTTTGTCCGTGCGCAAGGTCCCGCGCACGTCGCTGCCGTTGATGGTTACGTCTGCTACCTGGCCCTGCTGCGCATCCTGCAAAAACTCTGAGAATGAAATCTCATGGTCCTTCCCGCTTCCCGTACCGGTCTGGAACACTCGCCAGAGCACGATAAGGCAGGCAAAAATGAAGACCCAAAAGATAATCTGTTTGACGGTCGAATTCACTCAGCACAACCTCGTTTCTATCAGCGCAGGCAAAGACGATAAAGGCAGCGAAAAACGGCCTTTCGCCGGGAACGTCGCTGCCTATTAGCGCTTACACCATTAGACGCTCCTGACGGGTCGAAGTCGCTGCTTCTTTGCAACTCACCCTCTCCAGGCACGTCCTCAATTTTGTTAGATGTATTCTACTCCCTCCGGTCGCGCCGCGGCTCATTTGATTTCACCAGCCGCAACTCCCGCGGGGTTCGCTCTGCCCGCAACGTCGCTGTCAACGTCTGCCGCCGGCTCCCATCCGGCCCGCACATCGCCAGTAATCGCTCTGTTTGCTCAAAATTAAGAGAAGCTCCCAGCTCCCGTGCTGCGGCCCGCAAAATCCGCCGCCGCATCGCCGCCGACGCCGGCAACCGCTCAATCTCCAGAGCGAGGGCGGCTTCGCGCCCATCTGTCGAAGCCGACCTCCCTCCGCCGCGCACCGGCCTGCCCGGCAATAGGAGGTGCGGCAGGATCCGCATCAATTCCCCTTGCCAATAAGCTTCCTCGTCCCGCGCCAGCGTTGCCAGATTGGCTAACTGCGCACAAATCTGGGGATTGAACGCGCCCAGGGCCGGAAGAAGCTCCCTACGAAGCCGGTTCCGCGTATAGCTCATATCGGCATTGGTTGCGTCTTCTTTCCAGGACTGTCCCAGTTCGGACAGCCACGCCTCGATCTCCGACCGCCGCACCCCTAAAAACGGCCGCACAATCACTCCCCTGCGCTCTTTCAGCAACGGATAAATCCCGCTCAAACCCTCCGTCCAGGCGCCCCGCAGCAACCGGTGCAGCACCGTCTCCGCCTGGTCGTCCAGGGTGTGCGCCGTCGCCACTGCATCCACCAGACCGGCCTCCAGCAATTCCCTGAACCACTCGTACCGCAGCCTCCGCCCTGCTTCCTCCAGCGTCTCGCGCTGCTCCCGCGCCTCCGTCACCGCGTCCACGTCCTTGCGATGCAGCACCAGACCCAGCTCCGCCGCCAGCTCTGCCACAAACTCCGCATCGGCATCCGCCTCCGCCCCGCGAATCCCGTGGTGCATGTGCGCAGCCGATACCACCAGCCCGATCTCCGGCGCCGCGTCTACCACCGTCCGCAGCAGCGCCACCGAGTCCGCGCCGCCCGACACCGCCACCGCCAGCCGCATCCCCGGCTTCAGCAGCGTCCTGTCGAGCTCCAGACTCTCCGCCATCCACCCATCCTAATGCAGCGCGATCACACCGATTGGCTATCGGCTATTTGGCTATTGGCTATTGCCTACTGGCTATCGGCCACTGGCTGTTGGCCATTGGCTTATACTTTTCACCATGCTGGAAACCAGAACGGCCACGCCCGCCGATGCTGCCCTCATCACCCATCATCGCCGTCGCATGTTCGTCGACGCAGGCCGCGCCGACAATCAGGTCATCGACGTCATGGCCCGCAACTTCGAGCCCTGGGTCGCCAAGGCTATCGAAGACGGCAAGTACATCGGCTGGCTTACCTTTGACGGAGACCGCGCCGTTGCCGGAACCGGCCTCATGATCCTCGACTGGGCCCCGCACCCGCTCGATCCGCGCTCCACCCATCGCGGCTACCTGCTCAACGTCTACGTCGAGCCGGAATACCGCCGCAAAAAGCTCGCCAGCCAGCTCATCGAACTCGCCCTTGCCGAAGCCCGCCGCCGCAAAATTCGCGTCGTCGCCCTCCATTCCACCGAGGCCGGACGCGCTCTCTACGAAAGCAACGGCTTCCGCCGCACCAACGAAATGTTCTACGTCGAGCCCGTCGAACCCTGACCGTCCATTCCCTTCATCAGCGAGCCGCTTTCAGCTGACCTGTCAGCCCCTCCATCCGTCAAACCCGCCTTCGCGAATCTCCCCCGCCAGCCGCTCAATATCACCCGCCAGCACCCGGTCCTCGGTCAGCGGAGCCACCACCTCCCGCACTGCCGCCGCCGCACGCCCCACTTCGCGCGCCGGTTTCAGCGGAAGCCTGTACTCCAGTCCCTGCGCCGCAGCCATCAGCTCAATCGCCAGCGCATGCTCGGCATTGGCCACAATCTGCCGCAGCTTCAGCGCCGCCGTCATCCCCATCGACACATGGTCTTCCTTGCCGCCCGACGTCGGCACCGAATCAACACTAGCCGGGTGCGCCAGCACCTTCGCCTCATTCAGCAGCGCCGCTGCCGCCACATGCGCAATCATCAGTCCCGACGACACCCCTGCATGCGGAGACAGAAACGCCGGCAGCCCTTCGTTGATGTCCGGATTGATTAGCCTATCAATCCGCCGCTCGCTGATGCTCATCAGGTCCGTCAGCGCAATCGCCGCATAATCCAGGGCCAGCGCCAGCGGGGCGCCATGGAAATTCCCGCCGGAAATGATCTCCGCCCCATCGGCAAAAATCAGCGGATTGTCTGTCGCCGCTCCTGACTCAATCTCAATCACCTCGCGCACATGCATCAGCGCGCCTCGCGCCGCTCCATGCACCTGCGGCATGCAGCGCAGGCAATAGGCGTCCTGCACCCGCGGATCGTTATGCCGGTGCGACTCCCGAATCTCGCTGTCCTCCAGCAAAAATCTCAAGTGGTCCGCCGCCGCCATCTGCCCGGCATGCGGCCGCGCCGCATGGATACGCGCATCAAACGCCGCCGGAGTTCCGCGCAGCGCTTCCAGGGACATCGCCCCCGCCACATCGAACAACTCCACCACGCGCAGTGCTCGCGCCAGCGCCAGCCCGCCCACCGCGCACATCGCCTGCGTCCCGTTCAGCAGCGCCAGCCCCTCCTTCGCGCCCGGCCGCAGCGGAGCAATCCCCGCCCGCTCCAACGCCGTCGCCGCCGCCATCCGCTCCCCCTGAAATAAAACCTCACCTTCGCCCATCATCCCCAACGCCAGATGCGCAAGCGGAGCCAAATCCCCGCTCGCTCCGACCGATCCGCGCGCCGGAACCACCGGATGCACGCGCGCATTCAGCATCGCCGCCAGCGTCTCCACCACCACCGGACGCACCCCGCTCAGCCCCTTCGTCAGCACATTCGCCCGCAGCAGCAGCATCGCCCGCACTTCATCCTCGGGCAGCGGCTCGCCCACGCCGCACGAGTGGCTCCGTACCAGGTTCCGCTGCAGCGCCTCCAGCTCATCCGGAGCAATCCGCACATCGCTCAGCTTCCCAAAGCCCGTATTGATCCCGTATGCCGTCTCGCCCCGGGCCAGCAACTCCTCCACAACCCTGCGCGAAGCCTCGATTCGCGGATACGCGCCCACCCCGATTGCCACCTCGCACCCATCCACCGCTACCGCAACGATCTCTTCCAGCGCGAGCGCCCGCCCATCCAGTTCAACCTTCTTCATTCACACACCATCCACGCCGCCCAAAAGAAAAATGGACGGCTCAAGCAAACCGTCCATTCTCTCACTACAGATTTTCAATTGGCTATTGGCTGCTGGCCGCTTCTCCCGGCAGAATCACCCGGTAGCCTCTCAGCCCGTAGTACGTAATGAACATGTAGCAAAGCACCGGAATGATGAACGCATGGTGTATCCCGATGTGGTCCGCCAGCACCCCTTGGATCTCCGGAATGATCGCGCCGCCCACAATCGCAATCACCAGCAGACCGGAAGCTTCGCCTGTCAGCGGCCCCATCTCCGCAATGCCCAGCGTAAAGATGCTCGGGAACAGGATCGAGTTGAACAATCCCACCGCCAGAATGCTCCACACCGCCACGTGTCCAAAGCTGATCATTGAGATCAACGTCAGCACCATCGCCACCACTGCGCATAGGGCCACCAGCTTGTTGGTCTTGAACTTCTGCAGCAGTGCCGATCCGATAAACCGCCCCACCATCGCGCCGCCCCAGTAGAACGGCACAAGGTTCGCCGCCGCCAGCGCCGCCAGCCCGGCAATGTATGACTGCCCGAAGTAGTTGATCAGGAAGCTGCCGATCGAAACCTCTGCGCCCACATAAACAAAAATCGCCACCGCGCCCAGCACCACATGCGGATACCGCCAGATGCTGTCCTTCTTGCCGCCGTCCTTCATCGGGCGGAAGTCCTTCGTCGTATCAATACGCGGGAACTTGTACCAGGCAATCGCCAGCGCCACCAGCACCAGAACCAGCGTGAAAACGATATAAGGCATCTTCACGGTCGCCGCCTGGTTCTGGCGATACACATGCAGCGCAGCCGGTGACATCGCGCTTACATTCACGACCACCTTTTCCGCGCCCTTCAGGATCAGGTAGCCGCCCAGCGGAGGTCCCACCGTTGTCCCCAGCGAATTGAATGCCTGCGACAGGTTCAACCGGCTCGACGCCGTCTGCGGCGGCCCCAGCACCGTTACATATGGATTCGCCGAAACCTGCAGAGCCGTCATGCCTGCCGCTAGCACAATCAGCGCCGCCAGAAACAAGGGATAAGAAGGCAGGTTCGCCGCCGGAATGAACAAAATCGCACCCAGCGCCATCGTGAACAGCCCCACCACCATCGTCCGCTGGTAGCCGATCCACTCCACCACCTTGCCCGATGGATATCCAAAAATCGCATAGGACGTGAAGAAGGCAAACTGCACCAGCATCACCTGCGCGTAGTTCAGATCAAAAATGGCCTTCAGGTGCGGGATCAGAATGTCGTTCAGCGACGTCAGAAATCCCCAGATGAAGAAGAGCGTCGTCACCAGCACAAATGCGCTTCTGTAAGTGTTGCCGCCGCCTGAAGTCGCAGTGGCTGCTGAAGTACTGCCTGCTGTTCCTAATGCCATTGGGTGTCCTGTGCGCCTTTTTTACAGCTTCGTAACAATCCTTCCCCGAGCATCATACCCTGCTCAATTGATTCACGGCAGAGCAATAAGTCTTCATCTATATCCTTCCGCGCATGACCCTCGACCGCCAAAACGTCCTTCTTCACGGCGCGCATCTTCCACAATAATTGAAACTTTGCCTGCTTACGTTCGTCTTTTCGTTAGGGAGTTCTCCCGGATTCCAGACCTGCCCTGGGATTCAACAAAATTTGGACCCGCAGTGACAGGAAGATCTTCATGCGATCTCGTTCCCGATCTGGTTTCATTGCCCTTTTTGCGGCCCTCGCAGCATTCTGCGCGCTTGGTTTTGGAGCGCTCATTAGCTCGGCACAAACTCAGGCGGCAGCGCCCACGCGCATCGTCGGTTCCGTCACGGCCATCAACGGCCAGTCGCTGACCGTCAAGCCCGATAACGGCGCGCCCGTCACCCTCACCATCGGTGACAACGCCCGCATCCTCGAAACCCAGCCCGGAGCCAAAACCCTGGCCGGAGCCACTCCGATCCAGATCAGCGGCATCGCGGTCGGCGACCGTGTCCTCGCCGCCGTGCAATCCTCTGCCGGCAGCTCATCGCTTACCGCTACCGTCGTCATCTGCATGAAGCAGACCGCCATCGCCCAGCGCCGGCAGGCGGAGGAAGCCGCCTGGCAGCGCGAAGGCGTCGGAGGCCTGGTCAAAACCGTGGACCCCGCCACCGGAACCATCACCATCGCCTCGGGTCCGCGCGCCATCACTATCCGCACCACGCCCTCAACCACCTTCCGCCGCTATAGCCCGGACTCCATCAAGTTCGCCGACACCGTCCCTTCCACCATTGCCGCCATCCATCCCGGCGATCAGCTCCGTGCACGCGGCTCGCACCCCCCCGGCGCTGCCGAGCTTACTGCTGACGCCGTTGTCTCCGGCACCTTCCGTAATATCTCCGCCACGGTCATCTCCTCTGACCCGGCC
>JASHUR010000113.1 GCA_030039895.1 Acidobacteriaceae bacterium
CCAGGCGGATTCATTGGGGCAGGGCTGCAGGATGTTGGACGCGTCGGCGAGGTCGGGCAGGGCTGCGGCGGAAAGGGTCCAGTCGCACCACTCCTGCAGACCGGCTGTGAGCGCGGGCAGCGGGTGCGAGGCGATGGTGATGGGAATGTCCTTGCGCTGCCGGAGGAGCTGCCAGTGAGTACGCAGGCCACGGAAGAGTGCACTCGAGAGCAAAGGCATGCGCAGAAAGGAATCCGAGCCGGTGCGAAGGGTGTAGAGCGAAGCGCAGAGGTTGCCGCTATCGACTGACGAGATGGTGGCGGGCGGGAGCGGCTGAAGCGTGCGAGTGTCGTACCAGTTATAGAGATGGCCGCGGAACTTTGGAAGGCGGTCCATGGTGGCGAAGCTGTAGCGAGTGAGTGTTGAGAACTCAGGAAGTGTGAGGAAGCCGAGGCGGACGGCGGCCTGACGCGCATTGAGGAGCAGGCCGAAGTTGGTAGGTGAAACGCGCGCAGCCTCGAAGAGTTCCTTTTCCTCGACGTTGTCGGGAATGAGGTAGTTGTGACGCTCGCCCCCGTACTCGTAGAAATAACGCCAGATGCGCAGGGCGTGATGGCGGAGGAAGGTCTCGTCGCGAGATTGGAGGATGCGATTGAGCTCGCGTGGCGGGCGGTTGAGCCAGAGCGAGATGCCGCTGGCGAATCCCCAGAGGATTAGAAAGGGCGCGGCAACGATGAGCGAGCGAAAGTGCGTTGCGGCGATGACGACGGCAAGCGCCACGGCGAAGACCGAGGTGATGCCGAGGTATCGATCGACCGGCGTCCGGCGTCCTGTTGGGGACTCGGCCTGAGCTGCTGTCTCCCATTCGAGCAGGCGCTCCCCGGTGACCAGACGGCGGATGAGCGCTCGGGCGATGGCGTCGAGGGAAAACATGGTCTGGTGGGGCAGGAAGGCGAGATTGAGCAAAGTAAGGAAGAGTGCCTGGCGGAGGTTGAAGATGACTTCGCTGACACTGCCTTGTTGCTCGCTGGCGAGAGCGCGGCCAAGCCCGAAGGCGAACTGCACGAGCGTGGGAGCCACGAGCAGAAAGAGAGTGACCAGAGTCCAGTAGAGCGCGCCTCCGGGAAGGCCAAGCCATCCAGAGACGAGAAGGATGAGCGTGAAGGGTTCGACGAGAGAGCGGCGGAGGTTGTCGAAGATTTTCCAGCGGGAGATGGTGGAGATGGGATTGCGGACGTGGCGGCCGGATTCGTCGGGAACACGTGAGAAGAGCCACTGCGCAATCTGCCAGTCGCCGCGGACCCAGCGGTGCTGACGACGGGTGTAGGCGCTGTAGTGCGAGGGATAGTCGTCGATGACTTCGATGTCGGTGGCGAGTCCGGCGCGGGCGTAGGCACCTTCAATAAGGTCGTGACTGAGGAGAGCGTTGCGCGGGAAGCGCTTGTCGAGGACAGCATGGAGGGTGCGGACTTCGTAGATGCCCTTGCCGGTAAAGCTGCCTTCGCCGTAGAGGTCCTGATAGGCATCAGAGACGGCGCGCGTGTAGATATCGATGCCGGTCTGCCCGGAATAGAGCGCTGCAAGGCGCGAGCGAGAGGCGGAGTGGACGCTGACTCCGACGCGAGGCTGGAGGATTCCGTAACCGGCGGTGACGATGCGGCGGGCGGGATCAATGACAGCGCGATTGAGAGGATGGGCCATGGCGCCAACCATAGCGGCGGCGGTCCCGGGCGGGAGCTGTGTGTCCGAGTCGAGGGTGATGATGTACCGCACCTGGGCGAGCGTGGCCATGTCGCCGACCTTGACGGGGAATGCGTCGTACTCGGAACAGAGAAATTTATTGAGGTCGAGCAGTTTGCCGCGCTTGCGCTCCCAGCCCATCCAAACGCCCTGACGCGGGTTGAAGATACGGAAGCGGTGCAGAAGAAAAAATGAGCCATGCTTTGAAGACATTGGATAGCGCCGGTTGAGGTCATTGATGAGCTCGACGGCGAGATCGACGAGCGGGTCGCTGTCGTTTTCGCGGGGGCGAGTGACGGAGTCGGGAAGGTCAGTAAGCAGGGCGAAGTGGAGGTTGGGGTCAGGGTTGGCGAGGAAGCGAACCTCAAGATCGGAGACGAGCTCGCGTACCTGTTCCTGATTGATGAGCAGTGTGGGAACGGCGACGAGGGTGGTGAACTCGGCGGGGATGCCCTTGCTGTAGTCCAGCTTGGGCAGAGTCGTGGCCTGGAAGATGGAGGTGGCAGTGTTGCTGATGAAGTCGACGGCGGCCTGCGTGGCGGGCAGAAGCAGGATGATGAAGGCGTAGGTGAGTCCGCCAATGATGGAGTAATTGGGGATGAGCGGAATGAGGACGGCGGCGATGAGCAGGACGGAGAGGATTTCGATACCGCCGATGTAGAAGTCGTCAGCATTGTGGAGGATGAGCGTGCGCAGGCGATCCACAAAAGCAGGGTGGTAGCCGATTCTGGCGATGAGCGAGGGAAGGCCTTGATCGACGAGGTAATAGCCGATGTGGGCACGGCGCGCGTGCAGGCGGGAGTCATTGACCAGCGCTTCCTGCGCGTCCTCTGCGAGCTGGAGCGCAATGGCGGCAACCTGAGATTCGGAGCACCTGGAGCGGCGCGCGATTTGCGCGATACGCTTACGGTAGTTTTCGCGGCTGTCAAAGTCC
>JASHUR010000114.1 GCA_030039895.1 Acidobacteriaceae bacterium
GCGGTCGAGGACGCGGAGCTGATCGACCTGGTGGAGATGGAAGTGCGGGAGCTGTTGTCGAAGTACAACTTCCCGGGCGACGATGTGCCGGTGATCCGGGGCTCGGCGCTGGGGGCGCTGAACGGCGAGGAGAAGTGGGAGAAGTCGATCGACGAGCTGATGGAGGCGGTGGACAAGAACGTGCCGCTGCCGGCGCGAGCGGTGGACCAGCCGTTCCTGATGCCGATCGAGGACATCTTCTCGATCTCGGGTCGGGGCACGGTGGTGACGGGCCGGATTGAGCGGGGCAAGGTGAAGGTGGGCGAGGAAGCGGAGATTGTGGGCTTCCGGGAGACCAGAAAGACGGTAGTGACGGGCGTGGAGATGTTCAAGAAGCAGCTGGACGAGGGTCTGGCGGGAGACAACGCGGGGTTGCTGCTGCGGGGCATTCCCAAGGAGGACGTGGAGCGGGGGATGGTGCTGGCCAAGCCGGGATCGATTACGCCGCACACGAAGTTCAAGGGCGAGGTGTACGTGCTGTCGAAGGAGGAGGGCGGTCGTCATACGCCGTTCTTCAACGGATACCGCCCGCAGTTCTACTTCCGGACGACGGACGTGACGGGCTCGGCGAAGCTGCCTTCAGGCACGGAGATGGTGATGCCGGGGGACAACATTGCGCTGGAGGTGGAGTTGCACACTCCGGTGGCGATGGAGAAGGGGCTGCGGTTCGCGATCCGCGAAGGCGGACGTACGGTCGGCGCCGGCACCATCACCGAGATCCTGCAGTAAGGGGCGATAAACGAAGTTATTCCATTCTGCGGAGGCCGCGAGACCTCCGCAGAAGAAAGAAAACGAAGCAATGGTAGGACAAAGAATTCGCATCCGGTTAAAGGCTTACGACTACAGGGTGTTGGACACTTCCACGGGCGAGATTGTGGACACGGCCAAGCGCACAGGCGCGCAGGTTGCCGGGCCCATTCCTCTGCCCACGGTCAAGAACAAGTACTGCGTGCTGCGTTCGCCGCACGTGGACAAGAAATCGCGCGAAGCATTTGAGATTCGCACGCACAAAAGGCTGATCGACATTCTCGAGCCCACCCAGCAAACGGTGGATGCGCTCATGAAGCTCGATCTTCCCGCAGGCGTGGACGTCGAAATCAAGGCGTTCGAAAAGTGACATTCGCCGCATCAGGCGAGGTCGCCTTCGGCGCATAGAAATACCGGCAGTGCGCACGCATTCAGCGGCGCATGATGAGGGAGGAAGCAATGGCAGTAACAGGAATTTTAGGCAAAAAGATCGGCATGACGCAGGTGTTCGACGAGAAGGGTGATGTCCACCCAATCACCGTCCTGCAGGCAGGCCCCTGCGTGATTACGCAGCTTAAGACCGCTGCAAAGGACGGCTACGACGCTGCGCAGATCGGCCTGGTCGAGTTCGTGAAGGCTTCAAAGATCGCAAAGCCGCAGTCCGGACACTTCGCTAAGCAGGGCGTCGATCCAGTCAAGGTGGTGCGCGAAGTCGCGATCGAAGTCGAGAAGCCGGCTGCCGAAGGTGAGCCGTCGAACGGTCACATCAAGGCGGGTGACCGGGTGCTGGTCGATATCTTCTCCGACGAGAAGTATGTCGATGTCATCGGCACCAGCAAGGGCCGCGGGTTCGCGGGCGTGGTTCGCCGCCACAAGTTCGGTGGTGGTCCCAAGTCGCACGGACACATGTTCCAGGTGCAGGGCTCGATTGGCGCATCCTCGTTCCCGTCGCGTGTTTTCCCGGGCCAGCGCATGCCGGGCCATTACGGAGTTGATCGCATCACGGTGCGCAATCTCCGCATTCGGGGCATTGACCTTGACGAGAACCTGCTCATGGTTGAGGGCGCGGTTCCCGGTCCTCGTGACGGGTATGTGCTGATCTCGAAGGCCAAGGCTCCGCCGCGTGAACGCCGTGGATTTGCGGGCGGCGGCACAGTCGATCCGCTGAAGGCTTCCAAGAAGGCTTCAGCCAAGAAGAAGTGACGCGGCCGCGTCGGGCATACGCGCCTTGCGGCGCATGAAGATTAGAGCTTCAGCCGGATGGCTGGGCTTGGAAGAGAAGACGATGGCAAACATTGATGTATTAAACCTCGGCGGAAAGAAGGTTGGCTCACTGGAGCTGGCCGACGAAGTCTTCGCGCCGAATCAGGTGAATGAAGCGCTGCTCTGGGAGGCGGTCAAGCACTATCGCGCTGCGCTGCGCCAGGGAACTGCGGCGACCAAGAACCGCAAGCTGGTTTCAGGCTCAGGCAAAAAACTCTGGAAGCAGAAGGGTACCGGCCGCGCCCGTATCGGCTCCGTGCGTTCGCCCCTGTGGCGGCATGGCGGAACTGTGCACGGCCCTCAGCCCCGCTCCTATGACTATGCGTTTCCGCGCAAGAAGCTTCTTGGGGCCCTGCGAGCCGCGCTGGCCGCGAAGCTGGCCGAAGGCAAGCTGACCGTCGTCGACAGCCTGGAGCTCAAGGAGCCCAAGACCAAGCTGTATCGCGCGGCGCTCGACAAGCTTGAGGCAAAGCGCACCACGCTGCTGGTTGAGAGCGGCAAGGAGCTGAGCCCGAATGTCGTTCTTGGTTCGCGCAACCTCGCCGGGGTCGAACTGGTGCTCAACAATGAGGTTCATCCGTATGACCTGCTGCGTTACGAGCGGGCAATCTTCTCGCGGCCGGCGATCGAGAGCCTGCAGGACGCGCTGAGGAAGACGGTTTCCAGGCGTAAGAAAGCGGAGGTGGCCTAATGCCGACCACATATAACGTAATCCGGCGTCCGCTGATCACGGAGAAGGGTCTGGGGGTCAAGGAGACCGAAGGCACGCTGGTTTTTGAAGTTTCACCCAAGGCCACCAAGACTGAAGTCAAGCATGCTGTTGAGCTGCTCTTTAAGGTCAAGGTTGCTGCGGTCCGCACCACAAGCGTTGCCGGCAAGGAGCGCCGCAGGGGCAAGTACACCGGCTATCGCCGCGACTGGAAGAAGGCATATGTGCGCCTGAAGGCCGGCGAAAAGATGCCGGATTACCTGAACAACCTGTAAGGGGCGAAATAAGGCCCTTCGGGCTTGAGAAAGCGATTCATCGGTTGGGTCACGATGGCCCAATCACAAGCGGGTGGAAGCAGCCCGCGGGTAGAGAGAAAAGACGATGCCGATTAAGACATATCGACCGATCACACCGACACTGCGGTTCACGACCACGCTGGTCAACGACGATATTACGACGAACAGTCCGTATAAGCCGCTGCTGGCGGTCAAGCAGCGCACCGGAGGACGCCGCAACTCGGGCGACCTTACCATTCGTCACCACGGTGGCGGACACAAGAAGAAGCTGCGCCTGATCGACTTCAAGCGCGACAAGTTCGGAGTGCCGGGCCGGGTCGCCACCATTGAGTACGATCCCAACCGTTCGTCACGCATCGCTCTGATCAGCTATGCGGACGGCGAGAAGCGCTACATTCTGCAGCCTGTCGGCCTGAAGGTCGGCCAGACCGTGACCAGCGGCCCAGAGGCCGACATTCTGGTTGGCAATGCGCTGCCGCTCAAGAACATTCCCGCCGGGACCACGGTACACAATGTCGAGCTGCGGCCCGGCAAGGGCGCGCAGATGGTGCGCTCGGCCGGATCAAGCGCGCAACTGGTCGCCAAGGAAGGCGAGTACGCACTGCTCAAGCTGCCTTCCGGCGAGACCCGCAAGGTCTTGGTCGACTGCATGGCGACGATCGGCCAAGTGGGCAATACGGACCACGAGAATGTTTCGATCGGCAAGGCAGGGCGCAATCGCTGGAAGGGCATTCGCCCGACCAACCGCGGCGTGTCCATGAACCCGGTCGATCACCCGCACGGCGGCGGCGAGGGCAAGACGTCCGGCGGACGCCATCCGGTCACACCATGGGGCCAGCCGACACGCGGTTACAAGACACGCAACAACAAGCGGACCGATGCGTTCATCGTGAGCCGCAAGGGCAAATAGAGCAAGGAATTGGGGCGGGCCGGTTTCCGGCGCCCCTGAGGAGAGATATGGCACGGTCGACAAAAAAGGGTCCCTTTATTGACGGACACCTGATGGTGAAGATAGAGGCGATGAATCGCGCGAACGACAAGAAGGTCGTCCGCACATGGTCGCGCCGCTCGACGCTGCACCCGGAGATGGTGGGACACACTATCGCGGTCCACAATGGGCGCAAGTTTGTGCCCGTGTATGTGACGGAAAACATGGTGGGACACAAGCTCGGCGAGTTCGCTGCCACCAGGATATTCAAGGGCCACTCGGCGAAGGCTGCCGAAACCACAGCGAAGCCGAAGTAATTGGAAGATTCAGGAACGAAGGATTAAGGCAATGGCATTGGCAATGGAGACACGGGAATTCCGGGCGCAGGCGCGCTTCCAGCGGGTATCTCCGCAGAAGGCGAAGCTGGTGCTCGACCTCATCAAGGGCCGCAGCGTTGAAGAAGCGCTGACGACGGTGGCTTTCACCAAGAAGGCGGTCGCGCCCATGGTCGAAAAGGTGCTTCGCTCGGCGTTGCAGAACGCGAACTACCTGAGCCAGGAGCAGGGCCTCGACGTGGATGTCGATAACCTCTACGTCAAGAGGGCGGTCGCCAATGATGGACCCCGCATGAAGCGCATCCGTCCGGCCCCGATGGGCCGCGCCTATCGCTATCAGCGCCGCCTGTCGCACATTGCGATCGCGCTGGCGGAGCGCAATCAGAGCGGTCTGGTGCAGACGGTAGGCGAGGAGCACGAGGTTGAGGCAGCGCCGGTAAAGACGGCGAAAAAGAAGACGGCGGCCAAGAAGGCCCCGGCAAAAAAGGCGGCGGCGAAGAAGGCAGTTGCCAAGAAGCCGGCGAAAAAGGCAGCGAAGTAACGGATTTTGTTGGAAACGGTCCCGGCGCGGCAAACCGCCTCGGGTCTGAAGGAAGGTTCAGAGGAAATTATGGGACAGAAAGTCCATCCTTACGGATTTCGGCTGGGAGTGAACAAACCCTGGCGCTCGCGCTGGTTTGTTGAGCGCGACTACGACAAGCTTCTTGTAGAGGACGTGCACCTCAAGAAGGAGCTCAAGGAGAAGCTCAAGGCCGCCGGCGTCAGCTCGGTGGAGATCGAGCGCCCCGGCAACAAGCTGCGGCTCATCATCCGCACCGCCCGTCCCGGCATCATTATTGGCCGCAAGGGCGCCGAGATTGAGAAGCTCAAGGTCGATCTGCAAAAGCGCACCAACCGTGATGTCTTCATCGACATCCTCGAGGTCAACAAGCCTGAGCTGGATGCACAGCTGGTTGCCGAGAACATCGCGCTCCAGCTTGAGAAGCGAGTCGGCTTCCGCCGCGCCATGCGCAAGTCGGTTGACTCGGCGCTGCGCTTCGGCTGCAAGGGTATCAAGGTTCGCGTGTCGGGCCGCCTGAACGGCAATGAAATCGCCCGCTCCGAGTGGTATCTGCAGGGCCGTCTGCCGCTGCACACGCTACGTGCTGATGTGGACTACGGCTTTGCCGAGGCCCACACGACGTACGGAATCATCGGCGTCAAGGCGTGGATCTACCGTGGCGATATCTACCAGCAGAAGCGGCGCGAGCCGCAGGCTGCGGTCGGCACGTCGGTATTTTAGCCAATGGCCTACAGCCACTCGCCGACAGTAAATCGGGCGAGTGGTCGAGGCAGGCGGCAGTGAAGAGAGTTTTGAACGATTTTGCCAATGGCTATTGGCTGTTGGCTGGTTTCGAGGATTCGTTATGTTGATGCCAAAGAAGGTGAAGTATCGCAAGCAGCAGCGCGGCCGTATGCGCGGCAAGGCGTGGCGGGGCAGCGAGCTTTCGTTCGGCGACTATGGTCTTAAGGTCATGGAGTGCGGCTATATCACCGACCGCCAGATCGAGGCCAGCCGTATCGCCATGACGCGCTTCATCAAGCGCGGCGGCAAGATCTGGCTGCGGCTCTTTCCGGACAAGCCGGTCACCAAGAAGCCGGCAGAAACCCGTATGGGCAAGGGCAAGGGCGCACCTGATCACTGGGTCGCTGTCGTCCGTCCCGGCAAGGTGCTGTTTGAAATGGAAGGCGTTACCCCCGAAATGGCGCAGGAGGCAATGCGTCTCGCGGCGCACAAGCTTCCCCTTAAGACGCGATTTGTGCAGCGTCACAACGTGAAGGTGGTTGCCGCGGCGAAGTAGGCGCACCGGGTTTTTCCGGTGCAAGGATTCAGAGGATACCGGTTCCCCAAGGGGGCCTGGTCCCGGAGAGAAGACGAGAACAGAGATGGAAATCGAGAAGATTCGTAACCTGAGCGACGACGAACTCGTGGTCGAGGGAAACAAGACCGCCGAGCAGCTTTTCCGGCTTCGCTTTCAGTTGAACCTGGGGCAGACGGATGTGGTCAAGAAGGTCCGCATCCTCCGCAAGGACGTTGCGCGCATCAAGACTGTCGTTCGCGAGCGCGAACTCGGCCTACACGGCGCACAGCACCTGCTAAAGTCGGTTGCTGGTCCGGCGGAGCCTGTTGCAGAGGCAGAGACGGAAGCTGCGCCGAAGAAGACGGCTATGAAGGGGACCGCCGCGAAAAAGACGGCGACCGCGAAGGCTGCGGCCCCCAAGAAGGACGCGGCCAAGAAGACAGTGAAGACTACCAAGACCGGGAAGGAGGCGCGTTAAGGACATGAGCGAAACAACGCATACCGGCGCCGGACAGGCCGCGACGCAGTCGCGCCGTAATGAAAAGGTGGGCGAGGTCGTCTCGACCAAGATGCAGAAGACCATTGTCGTCGAGGTCGAGATGCGCAAGGCCCATCCCAAGTATAAGCGCGTTATGAAGACCAGCAAGAAGTTCTACGCGCACGACGAGCAGAACACCGCGCGCGTGGGAGACATGGTGCGCATTCGCGAGACGCGCCCGTTGAGCAAGCTCAAACGCTGGAACCTTGAAGAGATTGTTCGCCGGTCGGCGCTCGCGCAGGTCGAGGAAGTTGCGACTGCAGCAGAGTAAGCGGCAGAGATTGAAGGAGAGATCGCTATGGCAGTGCAGATGAGGACCATGCTCGAGGTTGCCGATAACTCGGGCGCACGCAAACTGCAGATGATTCTGCCCCTGGGCGGGGCAAGCGGCAAGAAGGCCGGCCTTGGAGACGTGGTCACGGCCGCCGTCAAGGAAGCTGCTCCTGATGGGCAGGTCAAGAAGGGCAAGGTCGTCAAGGCCGTCATCGTCCGCACGCGCAAGGAATCACGTCGCCGCGACGGCACGTATATTCGTTTTGACTCGAACGCAGCCGTACTCATCAATGAGGCAGGTGAGCCGGTCGGAACCCGTGTATTCGGGCCTGTGGCACGCGAGCTGCGTGAGAAGAAGTTTTTGAAGATCGTATCGCTGGCCCCGGAAGTTCTTTAATTCCGGACGCAGCAGAGGGAAGAGTTTTATGAGTCTGAACATTCAGCGCAACGACCAGGTGGAAGTCATCGCAGGAGCCGACCGCGGCAAGCGCGGGCGTGTTCTGCGGGTCATTCCCGACGAGAACCGCATCCTGGTGGAGCACGTGCGTGTCGTCAAGAAGAACGTGCGCCCCAATCCGCAGAGGAACATCAAGGGCGGCATCGCCGAGCAGGAGGCGCCGGTCCACATCTCAAATGTTCTGCTGGTATGTCCGAGCTGCGGCCCTACGCGCATCGGACACAGCTTTGAAGGCGGCACCAAGGTGCGCGTGTGCAAAAAGTGCGGCAATATTATCGCCGCGAAGACCAAGAAGAAGTAACCGGTTTTAAGTTCCCGGGAGCTCCGGATAAAGGGCAACAGGGAACGGGCTACTGAGAATGAAATTGAACACACTCCGCAACGGTAAACGGCAACAGCCAATCCGAGACCGGAGAGAAAGAAAGAGCAATACAAATGGCAGCTCGACTCAAAGAGAAGTATCACAAGGAGATTAAGGGCGCACTCCAGAAGGAGCTGGGCCTCGAGAACTCCATGGCCGTTCCGCGGTTGGAGAAGATCGTTCTTAACATGGGACTCGGCGAAGCAACGCAGAACTCGAAGATGCTCGATCCGCTCGTCGCGGACCTGGCGGCGATAGCCGGGCAGAAGCCGGTTGCGACCAAGGCCAAGAAGTCCATCGCCGCCTTCAAGGTGCGCGAGGGTATGCCTATCGGGGCCATGGTGACGCTGCGTGGCGACACCATGTATGAGTTCCTAGACCGCCTGATCTCTGTGGCCCTCCCCCGCGTGCGCGACTTCCGCGGCGTCTCTACCAAGAGCTTCGACGGGCGCGGCAACTATACGCTCGGCATTCGCGACCAGTTGATCTTTGCCGAGATTGACTACTCCAAAGTCGACAAGCTCAAGGGGATGAATATCACCATTGTGACCTCGGCCAAAGATGACAACTCGGCGCGCGCGCTGCTGCGGCAGTTCGGCATGCCTTTCCGCACTGCGGCGTAACCCAAGAGGATTAAGAAGATATGGCAACCACTGCAAAACGAGTCAAAGACGCCCGCAAGCCCAAGTTCAAGAGTCGCCAGCACAACCGCTGCAAGCTCTGCGGACGCCCGCGCGCGTTCCTGCGCAAGTTCGGCATATGCCGCCTGTGCTTCCGCGGTCTGGCCCTCAAGGGCGAGATCCCGGGCGTCGTCAAGAGTTCCTGGTAGTCAGCTGCCGGAACTCGGCAACAACGCGCCTTGCGGCGCAACAACAGTTTGGACCCTGCAGGGGCCCTAAAGACATTCCCGCTGGTTCCCGGCTAGCCGGGCGAACGGGGGATGAAGGAGAAACGATGAGCTTGACCGATCCTGTAGCCGATTTTCTGACGCGCATTCGCAACGCGATCCGTGCGCGCCACCAGAAGCTGGATGTTCCGGCCTCGAAGCTGAAGACGGAAATTGCCCGCATTCTGAAGGAAGAGGGCTACATTGCCAACTACAAGGCCACGGAAGAGAATGGCCGCAATATCCTGCGCGTCTACCTTAAGTATGGCGCCAACAACGAAGCTGCGATCCGCGATCTGTCCCGCGTCTCACGTCCCGGCTGCCGCGTTTATGTCGGCCGCGACGAAATCAAGCGCGTGCAGGGCGGGCTTGGGATCAGCATTCTCACCACCCCACGCGGCGTCATGACCGGACGTCAGGCGCGGCGCGAGGGAGTTGGCGGCGAGATTCTCTGCGAAGTCTGGTAACAGTGCGCGTGTCAGCGGACTGCGCCATTCTCGCCTGACGAGGTGTTGAGGCCAAGCCTTTGGCTTGGTGTTGAGATTGAGCGGCAAGGTTTAGAGATCGGGCTTTAGCTTCGGGCTTAGGCGTGGATCGAAATTTGAAGTAAAGGGCAGGAGAACCTGCCCAGGCTGCAGTGGAACGAAAGATTATCTTCGGGACTCGCAAGCCGCAAAAAAGGAATTGAGTATGTCACGCATTGGAAAGCAGCCCATAGCATTGCCCGCCGGCGTCAAGTACGCCGTGCACGGCAACACGGTGGTTGTCGAAGGCCCCAAGGGCAAGCTTGAGCAGGCCATTCCCTCGGGAATCAAGCTTGAGACGAAAGACGGACACATCCACGCTGTTCGCGAGAATGATTCGCAGGCCGCCATTCACGGCCTTACCCGCGCGCTTGTGGCCAACGCCGTAGAGGGCGTCACCAAGGGATGGTCCAAAGACCTCGACATCGTCGGCATCGGCTACCGCGTGGAGCTGAAGGGCAAGAACACTGTGGTCTTCACCCTCGGCTATTCACATCCCATCGAGTTTCCGCTGCCCACAGGCATCACCGTGACCATCGACCCCAAGCAGACCCGCATCACTATCTCCGGCATTGACCGCCAGAAGGTGGGCCAGGTTGCGGCTGACATGCGCTCGCTGCGCAAGCCGGACCCATACAAGAACAAGGGCGTACGCTATGCCGATGAGAAGCTCAAGAAGAAGGTCGGCAAGACCGGAGCCAAGTAAACCGAACGGGGCCGCAGGGCGGCTCCGCTATTAGGAAGGAAAGAACATTATGATTCCGCAGAGGAAGAGAAACGAAATCCGGCAGCGCGTGCATGCCCGCATCCGGGCAAAGCTTCAGGGCACGTCTGAACGCCCGCGTCTCAACGTATACCGCTCGCTCAACCACATCTACGCGCAGGTGATCGACGACACGAATGGCGCGACACTGGTTTCAGCCTCCACCGTTGCCGCAAAAATCAAGACCGGCGGCAACGTCGCCGCAGCCAAGGAGGTGGGCAAGCTCGTTGCCGAGCGCGCGAAGGAAAAGGGCATCAGCAAAGTCGTCTTCGACCGCGGCGGATACCTCTATCACGGACGCATCAAGGCGCTGGCCGATGCGGCCCGCGAGGCGGGGCTGGAGTTCTAAAGATCAGGTTCATACGCGCGGCATCGCCGCGCAGAAGGAAATCAGAAAGCAAATGGCAACAGCGAAAAGAAAACTCGATGCCGGACAGTTCAACCTGAAGGACCAGGTCGTCGCGATCAACCGCGTGACCAAGGTCGTCAAGGGCGGCAAAAACATGTCCTTTGCGGCGCTCGTCGTCGTCGGCGATCCCGGATCGGGCGTCGTCGGCTACGGCTCCGGCAAGGCCAAGGAAGTCCCGCAGGCCATCCGCAAGGGAATTGAGTCGGCCAAGAAGAACCTGGTCCGCGTCAACCTGACGGAAACTACCATTCCGCATCAGGTCCTCGGCCGCTTCGGCTCCGGGCAGGTGCTGCTCAAGCCGGCGCCCGAAGGCACGGGCGTCATCGCCGGCGGCGCAGTCCGCGCGGTCATGACCTCGGCGGGCGTGCAAAACGTGCTCACCAAGAGCCTCGGAACTGCCAACCCGCACAACGTCATCAAGGCGACCTTCGACGCCCTGGTGCAGTTGCGCGACAAGGCCGAGGTTGCGGCGCTGCGCGGCAAGCAGGTTGAGGAGCTATAAGCATGGCAAAGCAGGCAAAGATCAAGATCGAGTATTTTCGTTCGGCCATCCAGGCTCCGGTCAAACACAAGAAGGTCGTCAAGGGTCTGGGCTTTACCCGGCTTAACCAGATCGTCGAGCGCGAAGACACGCCGTCCATCCGTGGCATGGTCAAGACCATTCCGCATCTGGTGCGGATTGTCGGCTAGCCAAAATCACTTCGCTGCGCTGCTGCGCAGCCTAAGAATAAGCGAGTCGGGTGGGTCCCCCATCCGGCGTTGAGCGAGGGAATTATGAATCTATCCAATCTTCGAGCACCGAAGAAAGCCAACCGCAACCGCAAGCGCGTCGGCCGTGGTATGGGCTCCGGCCATGGCAAAACATCCACACGCGGACACAAGGGACAGGGCTCGCGTTCGGGCTCAAGCCTCATGCGCGGTTTTGAGGGCGGCCAGATGCCGCTGCACCGGCGCCTGCCCAAGCGCGGATTCACCAACATTTTCCGTACGGAGTACACGGTCCTGAACCTGGACCGCCTTGCCGAGCTGAACGAGAAGGAACTGACCCTTGAGAAGTTCATCGCCAAGGGCCTGCTCAAGCGCCGCAACGAGTTGCTCAAAGTCCTCGGCAACGGCGAAATCGGCTCTGCAATCACCGTCCACGCGCACAAGTTTTCAAAGACGGCGCAGGAGAAGATTGAGAAGGCCGGCGGCAAGGCCGTCGTGATCGCCTGACACTTGATCCGCCTGACACCTGGGGAGTGTCCCGCGCGAGCGGACAACGGAACGGCAGGGCATTTATGATTGGAACCACCGATGTTTGAAAAATTCGCAAATATCTTCCGCATCCCCGACCTGCGCCGCCGTGTGCTGTTTACCCTCGGTGTGCTCTTCGTCTACCGCCTTGGCGGACACATTACCACCCCGGGCGTGAACGTCAGCGCCCTCGAGCAGTTCTTCAACTCGCAGGCGGGCTCCTCGCTCGGCCTCGTCGATCTGTTCAGCGGCGGCAACCTCCGTCGCCTCACCATCTTTGCACTTGGCATCATGCCGTATATTACGGCGTCGATCATCTTCCAACTGCTCACCGTGGTGTATGAACCGCTGGCCAAGCTGCAAAAAGAGGGCGAACTCGGCCGCCGGAAGATCACCCAGTGGACCCGCTACGTCACTATCCTGCTTGGTGTCGTGCAGTCCCTGGCCATAGCGCTCGCTCTGCAAAGCTCCTCGGGCAATCTGGTCCTCAACCCCGGCCCTGGCTTCATTTTCATGACCGTCCTTACGCTCACCGCTGGCACAGGTGTTGTGATGTGGCTCGGCGAGCAGATCACTGATCGCGGCATCGGCAACGGAATGAGCCTGCTCATCTTTGCCGGCATCGTTGTTGGCCTCCCGCGCGGCATCGCTGAGCTGATTGACACGATCCACACGCAGAAGTTCGGCGCGCTCACTGTGCCCGCCGTGATCCTGCTCATCATTGGCATGCTGGCCGTCGTCGCCTTCATCGTTTACGTTGAAAGCGCAGAGCGCCGCATCCCCGTGCAGTACGCCAAGCGCATCGTCGGACGCCGTCTCATGGGCGGGCAGTCGACGCACCTGCCGCTCAAGGTCAACTCCGGCGGAGTCATGCCGATCATCTTCGCGGCTTCGGTTCTCTCCGCTCCGCTGCTCTTCGCGCAGACTGCCTTCGTCCGCAACAGCGGCCCGCTGTCGCGCATCTTCGCAGCGCTGGCACCCGGCGAACCGTGGTACGAGTTCATCTATATTGTCGCCATCATCTTCTTCGCCTACTTCTACATCTCCATCGTCTTCCGTCCGGACGACATCGCCGACAACATGCGCAAGTACGGTGGCTTCATCCCTGGTATTCGCCCGGGCAAGCGCACCTCCGACTATGTCAACGACATCCTTACCCGCATCACGCTGGTCGGCGCCATCTATCTCGTTGTCGTCGCGCTCATCCCGCAGTTGCTCATCAGTGGTATTCACCTCAACCACCTGCCCCTGATAGGCGGTTTCTTTGAACATCTGCCGCTGTGGGTCACCAACGGTATGGGCTTCAACTTCTACTTCGGCGGGACATCCCTGCTCATCGTGGTCGGCGTCGCCATGGACACCGTAAATCAGGTTGAGTCGCAGCTCATCATGCGCCACTATGAGGGCTTCTCGGCGCGCAGCGGACGCACTCGCGGAAGGCGGGCCTGGTAAGTTGGCCGTGTCTGCGGTAACCACCAATCCGGGGAGCAGCGATCAGGGCAAACAGCTACCCGGCTTTGCTCCCGGCCCCATTTTGCTTCTGGGCGCCCCCGGCGTTGGCAAAGGCACACAGGCAAAAGCACTTATGGCAGCCTGGGGGATCCCGCAGATCTCTACCGGCGACCTGCTTCGCGCCAACGTCAGCCAGGCAACCGATCTGGGCAAGCAGGCCAAGGCCATTCTTGACCGGGGCGAGCTGGTTTCCGACGAACTTGTCAACGAGATGGTGGCCGAGCGTCTTACCCATTCCGACACCCTGTCCGGCTACATCCTCGACGGATATCCCCGCACTCTTGGACAGGCTGCATGGGTCGATGTGCATGTCAACGGCAGGGGTCCGGCTGCACTTCCCATCGTTGCTGTCAGCATTGAAGTCAGCTATAATCAACTCTTGCGCCGGATTACGGGCCGGCGTTCCTGCCCAGCCTGCAAGAGTATTTACAACATCTACTTGCAGCCGCCCAAGGTAGACGAGCTGTGCGACCTGGACGGGACACCTCTGGTGCGGCGATCAGACGACACGGAAGAGGTTTTTGAGGAGCGGATGCGTGCCTATCAGGCGCAGACGGCTCCTGTAGTTGAGCATTACCGTGCGCTCGGCCGCTTCAGTCAGGTAAACGGCGAGCAGCCCGTGGAGCAGGTAACAGCCGACGTTATGGAAGCAGTACGGCGGCTGAGGAGCTAGAGCGGAAAGCGATGGCGATCATGATCAAGACGCCGCAGGAAATTGAAAAGATGCGGCGCAGCGGGCAGGTGGTTCGCGAGGTTTTGGAGCACGTCCGGAAGTTCGTCAAGCCCGGAGCCTCCACGCAGGACCTCGAGGACGCGGCTGCGGAGAAAATGAAGGAGCTTGGCGCAAAGCCAGCATTCAAGGGGTATCGCGGATACCCGTGCGTGCTTTGCACTTCAGTGAACGATGAAGTGGTCCACGGTATACCGTCGACCAAGCGGATGTTGAAGGATGGCGACATCGTCTCCATCGACACAGGCGTCATCATCGATGGCTTCTACGGAGACTCGGCCACGACGATTGCGGTTGGCTCCAAGGTTCCGGCGAAGACGCGCAAGCTGCTTGAGGTTACGGAGGCTTCGCTCGAAAGCGGAATTCAGGCCATCAGGCCGGGGGCGACTCTGGGTGACGTTGGCGCGGCTGTGCAGGAAGTGGTCGAGGCCGGCGGCTTCAGTGTGGTGCGGGATTTTGTGGGACACGGCATCGGAACGCGGCTGCATGAGGACCCACAGGTTCCGAACTATGGCCAGCGCGGCCAAGGGCAAAAGCTTCGCGAAGGCATGGTGATCGCGATTGAGCCGATGGTCAATGCGGGAAGGCCCGATGTGCAGGTGTTGAGCGACGGGTGGACTGCCGTAACGCAGGATGGAAGTTTGAGCGCGCACTTTGAGCATACCGTTGCGGTAACGGCTGAGGGCGCTGAGATCTTGACGCAGTAGTTATGTTGGCCGGAGCCCGCAAGGGCACGGCGGAATCGGGATAAGGATTGTCGAAGGAAGACGCGATTGAGGTAATGGCAACGGTGCTGGAAACCCTGCCCAATGCCATGTTCAAGGTTGAGTTGGAGAACAAGCACCAGGTTCTGGCGCACGTCTCCGGCCGCATGAGAAAGAACTTCATTCGCATTCTTCCCGGCGATCGTGTGGCGGTGGAGCTGAGTCCTTACGATCTTACTCGGGGACGGATCGTTTATCGCTACAAGTAACGAAGAAATGGGTGAAGGGATCGTATGAAGGTTCGTGCATCGGTAAAGAAAATTTGTGACAAATGCAAGGTCATCCACCGCCGCGGGGTGGTGCGCGTGATCTGCGAAAACCAAAAGCACAAACAGCGCCAGGGCTAATCTGGCCTGCTTGGATCAACTAAAGGAACCGCGCCTGACTAAGGCAGGGGCTAGTTAGCCGTATGGAGGCTTGCGATGAACCCCGGTTCCACAAACGCAGAGGTTAGAAATCTAATCGCTGCATAACCGCTTTCTGGCGGCGAAGCCGCCGGGGAGCACTAAGGACAGAAATATGGCACGTATAGCCGGCGTCGATCTGCCCCGCAACAAGCAGGCGCGGATCGGGCTTACATACATCTACGGGATCGGCAACCCGCGTGCGCTCCGCATTCTGGCTTCGGCGAATGTTGACCCATTCAAGAAGATCCAGGACTTGGGCGAGGACGAGGTCAACCGCATCCGCCAGGTCATCGAAAACGAAGGTGGAGTTGAAGGCGACCTTCGTAAAGATGTCGGCATGAACATCAAGCGACTGATCGACATTCAGTCCTATCGTGGCCTGCGGCACCGCCGCAGCCTTCCCGTGCGCGGTCAGCGCACGCACACCAACGCGCGCACCCGTAAGGGCCCGCGTAAGGGCACGGTAGCCAACAAGAAGAAAGCGACGGCGAAGACCTAATGGCAAAAGCACAGCAGGCTGCCGGAAAGGCCGCCAAGAACAAGAAGTTCAAGAAGCGCGAACGGAAGAATGTACCCTACGGGCTGGTCTACATTCAGGCTTCGTTCAACAACACCATCGTCACGATCACCGACGCGCAGGGCAACACCATCTCGTGGAAGAGCTCCGGTTCACTCGGCTTCCGCGGGTCGCGCAAGGGCACTCCGTTTGCCGCGCAGCAGGCGGCCATCAACGCCGCCAACCAGGCGCGCGACCACGGTCTGCGCACGGTTGATGTGCGGGTGAGCGGTCCCGGCTCGGGTCGTGAATCGGCAGTACGCGCTCTGGCTGCGGCCGGTATAGACGTCCGCTCCATCCGCGACGTCACCCCGATTCCGCACAACGGCTGCCGCCCGCCCAAGCGCCGCCGCGTGTAAGCAGCAGCTTTTAGCTGGGGCA
>JASHUR010000115.1 GCA_030039895.1 Acidobacteriaceae bacterium
AAACAATAGCATTGTGAAACCGGCCCGTGCTGTAGGATTCAAGACTGGAAAAGCATCGGAAAACTCCATTACTGGCGGCTAAGGAGAACGGCGAATGCCCCTCATCAAAACCTCAAATCCGGCTCTGAGTGAAAATGTCTTCCGGGATCAGCCCCTCTCGCGCGAAGGCGCAATGACCCTCGACGGCACCGTCAACAAGACCGCGATCCTCCTGCTCTGCGCCGTCGCCACCGCCGCCTATGCCTGGCACGTCTTCATGCAGAACCACTCCGGCGTATCCGTCATGCCCCTGCTCTGGGGCGGCTTGATCGGTGGATTCATCTTCGCCCTCATCACCATCTTCAAAAACGAGTGGGCGCCCGTAACCGCGCCCATCTACTCTCTGCTGGAAGGTCTTGTCCTCGGCAGTCTCTCCGCCGTCTTTGAGCTGCGCTTTCCCGGAATCGCCATGCAGTCCGTCGCCATGACCTTCGGCGTGCTGCTCGTCATGCTCTTCGCCTACCGCTCCCACCTCATTCCCGTCACCCAGAAGCTCCGCCTCGGCATCATCGCCGCAACCGGGGCCATCGCCCTCTTCTACATCGCAGAGATCGTCCTCAGCTTCTTCGGCATCCAGTTCGCCTCCATCAATGGCTCCGGCCCCATCGGCATCGGATTCTCCATCGTCGTCGTCGCCATCGCCGCGCTCAACCTCGTCCTCGACTTCGACTTCATCGAGAGCGGCGTCCAGGCAGGCGCACCTAAATATATGGAGTGGTACGGCGCCTTCGGCCTCATGGTCACCCTCGTCTGGCTCTACCTTGAGATCCTCCGCCTGCTCTCCAAAATCCGCAGCAACGACTGATCCATCCGGATCTATGCACCCGGATCAATCCGCGCGATCCACGTCCTCGCGCTGCGAGTAGAACTTCTCGACAATCTCTCCCGCTGAAGGCATGTACTGCCGCAGCCAGTCCCCCGTGCGCCTAAGCACCCACAACGGAACCTGTTCCTTCCGCCCCAGCGTAAGCAGCGTCCCTTCCCGGAACCGGCGCGGCTGATCGATCGCCGTCACCTCGCTCCACGGAACAAACAGCGGCGGATGCTCCATCCGCGCCAGCCACATTGTCCGTATATAAAGCCCTTCTTGGTTCGCGCCCAGCACCAGGCTGTAGTTGTATCGGCTCGCCCAGCGCATCACTCCGGTCTGGAACCGCCTCACATCTCCCTCGAAAGTCCCGCGGTGCCGGAAGCGTATCGCCAGTTTGTGCCATCCGCTGCCCAGAGCGCTCAGAGAACTGCCCACAAACCATACCAGCGCGGCAATCGCCACGACCCCCGCGTCAATGTCCCACAGCGAGGACCCGCCCAGTACGTTTCCCTGTATATGCATAATGGATCTCGAATGCCGCAGCTCCGGCACTCCTGTAGCTTACACAACGACGCGCATCCCTCGCTCCGCTGATTACTGCACCCCGCACCCATGCGCGTATACTTTTAATTAGGCGCAGGCAAAACCAGCACGAAAATTCGATAACGCTTCCTTTACCGGGACCGAAACGGTTCCGGTTCATCGCACGTTGGATTGCAGAAAGGAGGCCCGGTGCAAATCACATTCACCGGTATGAAATCTGTGAGCGGCCTCGACTGCCGCTTTCTGCTCAACACATCGGCGCACCCGCCTCACCTTTCGGTCGGACCAGGATGCGGTCCATCTCCTCCTTTAATGCCAACGTTACAGCCTCTGATCGTCGCTGCCCTCGCGCCACACGGCTCACGTAAGAGGGGTCGACGTCGAGCTGACGCGCCACGCGGGCATATAGCCCGCGCAAAAGTGATGGAAGCTGGGGGTTATGCGTGGTATTCTTTGTCACGGTTCGTGACACCTCATTTACTAACACCATAGATATATCAGAATCGTTAAAAGTACGAGTGCTTGATGACTTCCAGATCGCAAAAATTGCCTCAATGGGCTGAAAGGGTTGGTCAACTCAGACGGCAAATGCACCTCAGCCAGACTGAGCTGGGCGCGAAGCTCCGCTACTCAGCCATGGCTGTCTCACGCTGGGAGCGCGGTGCGCTCGAGCCCACCGCCGAGGTCTATATCCAGTTCGGCAATCTCGCCGGCGAGCCCGAATGCTGGTTCTTCTGGGAACGCGCCGGACTCAGAAAATCCGACATCTTCCGCCTTGCCCCGGAGGCCCCCCGGCAGGTGCTTCCAACGCCCCTTCCCATCGAAATCGTCTCCGCTGGCGGCATGAAAAAGAGCCCCGCCAAGGCCAGCCGGCTCTTCGCTATTCCCGTTCTCGACGTCAATGCCTCCGGGCCCAGCGAAGACGGTGACCGGATCACCGACTTCACCCGCCTGCCCGCGAACCAGCTCATCGCCGCTAACGCCGACTGGTGCCCCAACCCCCTCTATACAAGCTTCCTGCGCGTGCAGGGCAACTCCATGTACCCCCTCATTAACAACGGTGATACCGTCGCCATTGACTACTCGCAGAGCTCCGCTGGCGAGCTCAACGGAAAGATCGTCATCGCCTCCCACAAAAAGCGCGGCCTCACCATCGCTCGCTTTCGCAAATATCGCGAAATCGAACTGCTCGAGCCTGAAAATCGCGAATACGATCCCATCCAGATCAACAACGACCGCAACTGGAAAATCGTCGGCCGCGCCCTCTGGTGGATTCGCCGCGCCCCCTGACCAAAATCCCCGGCGGTTTCGTCCTCACCGAGCCACTCCAAAATATGCATTGCTGCCCGTTCGCAGATCGTGCCCCCACATCAGCACCACCCGCGTCCCCAGTACATCGATCCTCGCCTCCACTCCCGTGTCAAACAGCCACTCATTGGTCGACAACCCCGCCGTCGGTGCACCCATCTGCCCAATATCCAACAACGGCCCCACCGAAATATCAATCAACCCGTTGCCGTATATCCTCCGGTCGATATCGCTGTTCGTCAGCAAATACCTCGTCCCCAGCGGCGCGCTCCCCTTGCGCCCGTCCCGCGTCGCAATGTGCCCCCGCAGCCATAGATCGTTGTCCCGCTCCACGCCCAGCTCAAACAGCTCATCAAAAGGAGATGCCCCCAGCAATCCGCCGCCGCGCACCTCCTGCGTCAGCTCCCACCGCTTCCCCTTCGCTTCCGGATACCACTGCGCCAGCGCCTTGCCCTGCAGCTTCTCGTACAGCTTCGCCGGGCTGGACCAGATCCGCGCCGTCTCTGATCGCGCCGCCGTCGTCACCATAAATCGCCGCTCCGGCATATCCACCGGCTTGCCCGCTACTGACATTGTGTATCCCAGTCCATACCCCGGCAGCACAAGACTCGCATTCAGCGCTGTACCATCCTCGACCGACCGGTAGCTCCGGTGCGAAAACTCCGTTCCCATCGTCCACCACAGCCGCCCGCTCCTGTACGTTGTCAGCGACGCCTCCGCTTCCTGCCGCTCCAGGTTAAGTGATCCCAGCACCGGAGCAGTGCCCGTAAATGATCTCCGCACCGCCCAGTTCTCATCTCTCGCATCCGCGCTCAAACGCCATCGCAGCTTCGGCAGTTCACGCCACGGCCCTGCAGCTTCAACCCACGCCCGCCGCTTCTGCTCGTCCCACCGCAGCAGCGACCGCAAGTTCACCGCTTTGCGCCCAATGTTGTAGTACGCCGGATACACCGTCTCATACGGCAACCCGCTCAGGGTCGAAACCACCGCCGCCATCCTGCTGCTTCCAAATCCGTCCCGCTCCACTGCATGAAACTCCGCGTCGAACGACCCGTCCTTCCGCGGCTCCAGTTCAATCCTCCACTCCGGAAAAATACCCAGCGCCTGCACCCGCTTTTCCGTCGTCTCGTACTGGCCCTTCTCAAGCACCGCCGCCGGAGAAAACGCAACCGCCCGATCCAGCAGCAGCAGCCGCACCTTCAGTTGCGCATCAAAATCCAGATCGTTCATCCTCGGCCGGCCGATGCGGTTCCAGTACTTCAGCGCCGCCGGCATGTTGCCCATCAGGTAATACACGGTGCCCGCAAAGTTGTTCGCGTACTCGTCCTTTGGATCGAGCCTCAGTCCCCGCCGCAGCCACGCCGCCGCTTCAGGATCGCGCCCCTGCTCAAACGCCACACCCGCCAGCTCAATCGCAAACCGCTTCTGCTTTCCGCACAGCTTCTCGCCCGCGCGTAGCGCCTTCGCCGCCGCATCCCACTTCTTCGCATGTGCCAGCTTCATCCCGAGCGCATAGTCCGCGTCTGCCTGCTTTGCCGCACACTGCCCTCGCACGGGCAGCGCCGTCAGCCCCGCCAGCAGCACCAGCGCAATCGCGCGCACCGCTCTACCGCTGCGCCTGCTTCGGAACCGCCAGCAGCGTCCAGTTATGCGTCGCGCTCCAGTCTTTCTCGAATCCCGCACGTTCCTCAGTC
>JASHUR010000116.1 GCA_030039895.1 Acidobacteriaceae bacterium
AGGCGCGCATAAACAAGGTTCATAAGCCATGCGGGAATAGTATAGAGGTCGCCGGCGCGCACAACTCCGAGGCGCGTGCGGACCGGCCAATCATAAATCACCCTTTCAATACCGCAGTTGAAGAAGCGCGCCACAGATGCAGCGCGCCAGGCGTAGATGCGAGCTGCGAGCGCAGGAATTTGCGTACGACGACGGTAGCGGGCGATGAGCCCTGCGGCCTCGCTGGCCTGCCGCAGGGCCGCAGTTACACCGTTCGAGGTCATGGGATCAACCATGGCTGCCGCTTCCCCAATAACAATCCAGTTGGGGCCCGCAACTTTACTGCACACGCGGCAGCGGAATGAGGTAGTCCGCAGAGCCTCCGCCGGTTGCTCTTCAGCCAGCCGCCTCAGGTCTGAGAAGCCCTCGAGCTGGCGCGCAAAAATTTCCTCAACGGATTCACCTTTGCGCCGTTGCTCCGCGACCGACTCACCGGGCGCGATATACCCAACGCTCACAACGTCCGCGCGAATGGGAATCTTCCATATCCACTCCATGTAACAGCCGGGCGCGCTAAAGGCGTGCAACGTTGTACCTTGAACCATGGACGTCGTCTTGAAATAGTCCCACATGGCCACCTTGTGCGGCCCGTATTCGACGAACTGCAACTGGAAGAGCCGTGGCAGCAGACAGGATTTTGAGCCTGAGGCATCGATGTACCAGCGGGCCTCGATGAGTCCTTCGTCAGCAGTGCGCAGCGACTTGACGCGGCGGCCTTCGGTTTCGATGGCGATGATCCTGGCCTTGATGGTCTGTACGCCGGACTCGACCATGATGGTTCGGATAACGCTGTCCAGGCGAACGCGGTCCACATGGAGCGTGTCGAGCCGCACATTGTAGGGCGGCCTGGCCAGCCATTCGCCCGGAACATATTCGTGTTCGGTTCCATCCATCAGCTTGAGGATGATGTGGCGTTTGTAGGTTGCGATTGCCTCATTGAGCAACTGCTGCATGGGCAAGCCGAGCCCGGCGAGAAGATCGGGCGCGGACCAGTCAAGCGATTCACCCACAGGGTCGCCGCTTGCCACGCCCGCGTCGATGCAGACAACCTGCATCCCGGCGCGAGCCAGATGGATTGAGGCTGACATGCCGGCGATGCCACCCCCGATAACCGCAACATCGATCTTTTCCTGAATCTTGTCCTGGGTGTTGCTCTTATCGTTCGACAAACAGTCCTGATCTCCGCGGGATATCCTAGCCGGGCAGGTAGGCATTCAGCTTCGCCCAAAAGGTTGACCTGGAGCCCCACCTTTGGACTGGCTGGCCTACACTTGCAAAAACTTGCCCGAACGCATAGGCATGCATGGCAACATCAGTATTCCGATAGTGCTTTCTGCATGCCATCAAGCCTGTGCTTCGGCTCATAACCACTGAGCGCAAGGCGCTTGCCGTGCGAGCGGTGCACTTCCTTGGATACGGGATGCACGCCCGAAGTGGTGACCCAGCGATTGTAGAAGTTGAAAAGCGAGACCACGAGGATCGTGAAGTAGATGGCTTCATCGGTCCAGCCCTGGGAATGGAGAGCTTTCACGTCCTTCTGGCACATTTCCGGCAATTGTTTTGTGATTTTTGCGGCAAAGCGCAAGAGTGCCTTTTCGTTCTCCGGCAGTGGAGACGATTCAAGATCGCGAAGAACGCTATGAACTAACTCTTCGCTGCCCAGCAATTCAGCGGCTACTGCTGCATGGGATCGCCAGCAAAACTGGCACTCGTTCATCCACGATGTGTAGGCCGCAATCAGTTCGCGCAGGCCCACGTTGACGGATGAAGGGGCGCGCATGACTCCTTCGGTAAAGCTTGCGAGGTGCGAGGTGACTTCAGGGCGAAAGGCAAACAGATGCCATATCTGCCAGTACTCGCGGCCGGCAGTCTTCGTCACATGGATCAGATCTGCATAAGGGCTCGGTTGCGGGTTTGCCTCGACTTCGGGCAGGTACATGGGTTCCTGTTCAATTGCTTTCAATGGCGGCCTCCGTTTCTACGGGAAGAGATTCAGAAGTGTTTGCATGAGGAGTGGCATAGCGATAGACAGGAAGCGTCAGCATCGCAAAAGCCACGCATGCGGTAGCAACAGAAAACACGGAAAGAATGTGCGTATATGATCCAGTCACGTCGTAGACGTATCCGAGCAGCAATGGAGCGGTGCCGCCAGCCACGGCATACACACTGTAAGTAAGGCCGTACATGGTCGCGAACGACCGCATGCCAAAGTAGCGCTTGAGCATGTATGGGATCAGGTCGAACTCGCAGCCCATTCCCAGCCCAGCAATCAAGGCAGCCAGAGCGGCTGCATGAAACGATCGCGCATGGCCGAGAAAGAAAATGCCGCTACCCGCAAGCAGCAGAGCACCCATGGCGATGCCCGCGCCTTCGAAATAGTCCAGTATCCAGCCGAGCAGCAAGCGTCCCGCCACGCTTGAGCCGCCGAGGATGGAGACGATGAACGCGGCGTCTTCCACCTTCAGGCCGCGGTCGCTCAACATCGGCGCCAGGTGCACGAGCACTCCGTTTTCGGCAAGCGACATGCAGCCTACTCCCAGAGCGATCAGCCAGAAGCTGCGGGTTGCGAGCGCCTGCTTCCAGGGTATTCCGATAGCCGCGCCGGATTGCTTGCCGGAAGAAGATGGATGCGTCAAATGAGTCCGCGGTGAAGGAGCGAAGAAATACGTAAGTGGCGCTCCAAGCAGCAGCGGCAGCGCCGAGAGGATCAGGATAGTGGATCGCCATCCATAGACCGTGATGGAGTGCTGAACCAGAGGTGGAATGAACAGCGAGCCTAAGCCCGATCCGGCAACCACAACCGACAATGCCGCTCCCAGACGGCGCTCGAACCAGCTGGCTACGATACGGGCATAGCCCAACTGATAGGTTCCGGTGCCCGCGACACCGATAAATACCGCGGTGACTTCAAGACGGCCAAGATGCGGCGTCAGCCAGGCCAGTGAAGCGAATCCCAGCCCGAAGGCCACCATCATCCAGGCAATGAGCTTTCGCGGCTCAACGCGATCTAAAATCCTACCCATGATCGGCGAACAGACTGCGACGGACATAGCAGCCAGGGTGAATGCCTGCGAAATCTGTTCTCTGTTCCACCCAAAGTCATGCTGCCAGGGCTTGATAAAGAGAGTGAAAATAGTGAAGAAAATGGTGGCAATACCCGACAAGACACCGATCTGACAGATAAAAACAACCCGCCATCCCGGATAACGCAGGTTCTCTTCCGCATACATCCCCATACCATCTGAACGGTGCACGATGAGCCTCCCGGCAGATCACACGCTTTAGCGCGACGGCTTCGTATAGCCGTGCTCGGCCAGATGCCGACCCATCTCGGCATACATGGATTCATCACGCGGCTGCCAGGTGTCCAGGCCGTCGACGTAACGGTTGTACATGCAAAAAGCGGCGGCAATGAGCACTGTGTCGTGGATTTCAAAATCGGTTGCGCCGTGTTTGCGGGCCTCCGCAATGTCAGCTGAAGTCACATCTTTGCCTCCGCGCTGGACCTTCCCGGCGATGGCAAGCAGCGCTTTCAGCTTCGAAGAAATCGGCGCACTCTGGAAGTCGGTCTTTACCCGCTTCACCGTCTCCTGATTGTCCAGATGACATGCGGCGGCAGCGCCGTGACTGGTTTGGCAGAAGTAGCAGTCATTCTGCGACGAAACATACGTAGCAATTAATTCCCGTTCACCGGGTGTAAGACTGTTGGGTTCGTGCAGCAGGACATGAGCGAGCTCACGCATGGGCTTGGCCGTCTCTGGACGGAAGGCGAAGCCGGCGCTGATGCCGGGCAGATCATCACGAAGTGATATATGGGGCATGCATTCTCCTTAGCGGGATACAGGTTCGGCGGGTAGATACGTCTTGCTGATGGCGATGTACCCTTCGCGCGCGACAACCTTGCCGCGCTCGCGATACATAATCTCGTCGCGTGGCTGAATGGTGCCGAGCCCATCAACGTATCGGTTGTACATGCAGAAGGCAGCGGCGATGAGCACCGTGTCGTGGATTTCAAAATCGGTTGCTCCGAACCTGCGTGCGTGGGCAACATCCTCTGCAGTTACGTTCTTGCCGCCCTTTTGAACCTTTGCAGCAATGATCAGAAGCGCTTTCAGCTTTTCGGAAACTTCCGCGTGCTGGAAGTCGGCTTTTACGCGCTTCACCAGTTCCTCATCGCCATTCAA
>JASHUR010000117.1 GCA_030039895.1 Acidobacteriaceae bacterium
GTATCCGCAGAGAAAGAAGTCGTAGCGCAGCCGCATGGCTTCCAGCGACCGCTCGAAGAGGTCTTTGGCGCTCGCGCGTCGAAGATGTGGTTGTCTACGGTAGCAACTGAAGGTGACAAAGTGCAGATCGCCGGTCCGTTGATATCGGATGAGCAGCTTCGGCATGGTGGCATCGTATCCCAGGTCTCTGCGAGACCTGGGGCACCCACATCGAATTTTGGTGACGATCGTTTCCCATCCCACGTCTCTTCGAGATGTGGGGCACCCGCAGACATCGCTACTTGCGGGTGCGGGCGATTTCGGGGGCTTCGTCGGGTTCGGCTGTGGTCGCTTCCGCTTCAAGATGGTATTTGGTGAGGCCGTCCTTGAGGATGGCGAACGCTTCGTCGGATGTGCTGGCGACCTGGAAGAGCTCGCGGTCGCCGGGTGAGATGGTTCCGCGGTCGACCAGCGCATCGAAGTTGATGATCTCGTTCCAGTAAGACGGCCCGTAGAGGACGACGGGCATTTTTTTGGCGAGCTTCTGGGTCTGCGCGAGGGTGAGGATCTCAAACATTTCGTCGAGCGTGCCGAAGCCTCCGGGAAAGACGACCAGCGCCTTGGCGAGATACGCGAACCAGTACTTGCGCATGAAGAAGTAGTGGAACTCGAAGTTGAGCGACGGGGTGATATAGCGGTTGGGGAACTGCTCAAAGGGCAGGCGGATGTTGAGGCCGATGGTTTTGCCTCCGGCCTCGTAGGCGCCGCGATTGGCGGCCTCCATAATGCCGGGGCCCCCGCCGGAGGTGACGACGAAGCGATGGCGGCGGGACTTGAGGGTCTTTGACCACTGCGTGAGGAGAAAGGCGAGGCGGCGCGCGTCCTCGTAATAGCGGGCCATTTCAACCGCGGCCTTGGCGCGGCGAAGGCTGAGCTCGCTGGCGGTTCCCTGCTCGATCTGGTGCGAGCGGGCGGGCTGCTCATGCAGCGGGGCGCGCTGGACGGAGCCGGTGTTTTCGAGCAGCTCAAGTTCGTGATTGGCTTCATCGAGGGCGTGGAAGCGTGCGGAGCCGAAGAAGACGACGGTGTCGCGGATGTGCTCGCGGCGGAAGCGGGCAAGCGGCTCAGAGTATTCGGAGAGGATGCGGATGATGCGTCCGTCGGGGCTGTTGAGAAAGGGCGGATTTTCGTAGGCGAGCGGCGCGCTGGAGAGTGGTGCAGGGGGCTTGCGAGGCATAGGCAGCTAGTTTACTCGATGCCGGAAAAACATTCTGCCTGGATTATTCAGGGCCTGTTAACGCTCGTTGTAGTGGATGGCGTCGTGGATTCCGATCCAGATGTTGAGGAGTCCGAGACCGGAGACGATACCGCGCGCTGCTCCGGTAAGCGCGATGGAAGCAAGGTGCGGGAAGATGAGCAGGAGGCGGTTGTCGGTCCAGAAATGCGTCCAGGGCAGGGCGATGAGGAACAGGCCGAGATAGACGCGGACGACGACGCGCACGGAGAGCTCAAGGAACTGAAGCCAGAGCGGGACGCGCGGAGGAGTGGGTTGAGGCCCTTGAGCGGAGGGGCCGGGCTGTGCACCGGATTCAGCCGGAGGCGGGCCCGCGAGTGGATCCGAAGAGCGTGCTGGAGCCGGTGATCCCTGAGAAAACAAAGTAGGCTGCTGCGTCATGCGGTCACTTTGATTCTAACCGCAAGCAGGGCGGAGATGGACTGAACGCCGATATTGCGGCCATCGTTACGAGGCGGGCGAGGGCTTAGTGATGATGGCCGCCGGAGTGATGACCTCCGCCGGAAGAGTGGTGACCACCGCCTCCGAAGGAATGGTGGCCGCCGCCGAAGGAGTGATGTCCGCCGCCAAAGCTGTGAGAGGCTTTGTAGTGCGGCGCTTTATAGTGAGGGGCTTTGTAGGATTCGTGTCCGAAGCCGGAGTTGTGGCTGCCGCCGAACATGTGGAAGCCTCCGCTGGAGTGGGATGATTTATTGGAACCGGCGAAGGCGTTGCCCCTGTAGTTATAGGAGCGCTGATCGTAGCCGCTGCGATTGAAGCTGGCTGAGGGGGCGCGCCAGGACTGGTTGCCGCGCGATCCAAAGTAGCCGGAACGGTTGGCAAAGGGAGACCCGGTGCGTCCGCGATAGCCGGATTGATTGGCGTAGCGAAGGTTTGATCCGTAGGCCGGACGAGTGAAGTTCCCGCGAGTGAAGTTTCCTCGACTGAAGTTTCCGTAGGAGCGGCCGTAGTTGCTGTAGCTTGCTTGCCGTGCAAAGGGCGATTGCGCGCGGTTCGAGAAGCTGTTCCGGTAGCCGTAGCCTGCGCGGTTCTGGGCATATTGATTGGCGTATTGATTGCGGTAGCCGCGGTTGTAGTTCTCGCGGTAACGGTTGTTCCCGTTGTTGTAGCTGTTGTTGTAGCGTCCGTTGTATCCACTGCGGCCGTACCATCCGCGATCGCGGTTCCAGCCATAGCCCGCATACAGACGATGGGGTGCAAAGCGGGCGCGCGGGCCTCCGTAGGGCAGGCCCCAGTCGGAGACATAGGGGCTGTTGCAGTAGTAATCGGAGTGGTTGAAGAGTAGATGCTCGCCGAGCCAGTCGAGCCCCCAGCTGAGCAGGCCCCACGGAGTGTGGTCGAAGGCGGACAGAACGATGCCGAGCCCGTACTGAATGGCCGATGAGCCGAAGGACGAGTTGAAGAAGGAGCCGATGGCTCCGAGCAGAGAGAAGCCGGGATAGGGCGTGACGGGATCGCCGTAAACGGTCCACGGATTATACGAGGGGACGTAGACAACCTGCGGGTTGGCGGGCATGAGCTGAATGTTGCCCTGGTCGTAGCTGACGGATTCCTGCGGCGAACTTTGCAGATTGCCTGCGGCCTGCGCGCGCTGGCGCATGATCTGGATGGCCTGCAGGATGTCCTGCGGCTGATTGTAGTAGGCGTTGCCGAGCGCATAAGTCCACTGGATGTTCTGGTCCATTTCTGCAAGGACCTGCGGAAATGCGGTGAGGGCTTTCACGCTGGGGTCCCAGTTTTGCTGGTCGGCTCCATAAACAATTTGCTCAGGAGCGGCGTTGCCCTGTGCCTGACGCCACTGATCGGCCTGCTGCACCTGCTGCGGGTAAGTGGATGCGGCGAGGACGAGCGCGACAATCGGGTCAGGATCAAGCGCGATGGGCGCGACGAGCTGCTCAAGCTGGTCGGGGCTCAGGCCTTGCTGCTGATTGTATCCGTACTGGGGAGCGCTGGGTTGCGGCGGGTATCCGTAGGTGCCGGACTGGGGAGCAGGCTCAGAATATTGTTGCGCGGGCGCATCCTGGTTGTAGGTTTCGTCCGGTGGCGGAGGCGGATACGACTGCTGTTGGGCAAAGAGCCTGGCGGAGGTGATGAACGCCAGAAGCAGAACCAAAATGAGCGCAGTGCTCCGGCGATAGGTGGACCTTGTGTCAGATATACGTTGGTAGCTGATTAGCTGCCGCAGATTGCCGCGAACGCACGCTGGGGCGTGATATTGCATAGTCCCTCTCCATGGCCCGGCAAAGGATTGAGCCCGGTGCAGTCTGGATTCAATGCCTGCCACAGACCTTACAGCGGCGTTGCTCAGGGGGATGCTCCGCCGTACTGCCCCGGCAGCGGCCATTGCGCAAGCGCGTGCCGATCCGCCGCCAGATGCGAACCATAGTATTGACCCAGGATCACCGGGTTAGTTTTGTGAAATTTTGAGCTCAGCAAATGCAAGGACTTACAAGCGATTCGAGCGCGGCAGTGTCCGGAGATTTGCAGGTCAGCCAACGCGGCTTGGTTGAGGGGTTTTTGCAGACGGTAACTTTGATGCAGGATGAGGCAGTCTTACTGGAGTTTTGACGGAAGCAGTCTTACCCACTGGGCCTGGCTGATTCATCCGTTCGCGCACTATCGCCCGGTCGTTGCCAACTGAAATGTCGTAAATGCTATCGGGGGCATTCACCACTACGGTCCGCGGAGTATTGGCGTCCGGCGGGTTGTAGGTATAGGTGTAAGTCCTGTCGCCTGCGAAGGTCTGACTTATGAGCCTGCCATGGTTGTATGTGTTGCTCATAAGCAACCGGGGAGCTGTCCGGGCGTTAGGCGCCGCACTGAAAGTCAGGAGATGCTGCGCATCATCATAGGTATAAGTCAGAACTTCACCTGAGGGATAGGTCACGCTGGTAAGCTGCACATGCGTATCATAGCCATATCGTATGGTGTGGCCCTGGTTATCCGTAATCTCGATGATATTCTTCGCGGGCCCCGCATAGGTAAGGCTGATCCAACCCCTGCCCGGCGAGGTGAGCCGGGTAAGCCTGCGGAGATTGTCGCGCTCAAAGAGAATCTGCTGGCCTTGCGCGTTGCGAAGACCATTCTCAAGGCACAGCGCACGGTTATCGCAGGGGAGAAAAGACTCCACCAGGCCATCGAACCGAGTAAGGTCGAAGTGTTCGTGAGGGCCTGCGCTCCAACGCAGCTCGTAGGCGCGGCCTGAGTAGTACGTATCCACCCATTTGTCGCGGGCCAGGCTTGAAAAGAACCCCGCCTTTACGCGAACCAGGCTTCCAATCCCCCAGCCTGTACGCGCGACGTCGATGTTGTGCAAGTGGTCTTGAGACCAGAGGAAATCGTCGTAGTTGTTGCTGCCGCTTATTCCAAAAGACACAGGCCACTTCCACTGCTGGCCAATACTGCGCTGGAACTGAAGCGGGAGCGGTCCGGGCATATCGAACTCAGTGTGCTCACTGGAAATTGATCCCTCGCGAAGGTCGACGATGAACAATTCAGTCGATGTGCCGGGCAGCGGGTCCTCGACATCCGCGCAACTATGAATAACAGGCCCGGCCAGTGGCTGAATGCTCTTTGATGGCGAGTACAGGAAAAAGAGGCAGGGAAAGCCTACGCTCTGTCCCCAGGCTGTCCGGGCCGGATCAAGATCGGACGCAAAGATGTCTTCTGCCGGTATGGAAGGGTCGAGCGGCTGGTGCAACACGCTGGTGGGATCGTCATTCACAGGCAGATGCCAGTAGAGGATGGCAACATACTTGAGCAGAATACGGCGAAGCTTTGCCTGGAGCTGGCTGGCGACGAGATTGGCATCTGCTTTTTTAACGAGCGGGACGAAGTCCTGCAATCCTTCACTGGAAATAATGGCTGTGCGATTGGGTACGTCGCGCTCTGCAAATGTTGACGGCCAGTCGTGGTAGACGGGATAGATATCGGCATCAGTAAACCCGATGAGATACGCATTCGGATCTGCAATAAGGTTCGGATGCTCCTCTTCGAGGCGGTTGTAGACGAGTTCCGCAGCATATTGCCTGCGGGACGCATTCCAATCGGCGGAATTGAGAGGCATCGGCGGCAGTACCCGCACATCCAGCGAATACTTTGTATGCAGCCAATCAGCGAAGCTCTGGAGGTTATAAGGATCGTGATGAGGACCGATCTGTATTAGATAAATCCGGCCTTTGCCCTTGAGTTCGCCGATTTTTGCGACCGGGCCCTTGTGGAGCGGATACTGTCTGGGAGCTTGCTGCCAAAGGCGCGCGTTCAAGGGCCGGACCGGCCGGTGAGAACGGAAATGCAGGTGAACAACGAGGCCGAGCACTACAAACAGAATTTCCGCTGCCGCAAGAATGAGCACTTTATAAACGCCACTGGCATCGGTCTTGCGGGCAGCCTTCTGAGCAGGGTTTGCGATAGTCGCGCAATGTGGACAAACGCCGTTGGACGTTAGAGACCCACATCGCGGGCAGAGCTCCGGCTGCATGCGAACCAACGTACAGCAATGGTCCCGGCGTGACAACAAAAACCTGCAGCCGAAGCCGGCTGATGCAGAAGTAAAGCACTATAGCTTTTTGAAACCGGCCCTTTACTTCTCCGCCTGCTCGCGGCGCCTGGGACGCTTGTTGGCCTGGAGGACCTTCTTGCGCAGGCGGAGCGACTTCGGCGTGACTTCGACAAGTTCGTCGTCGGCGATGAACTCGATGGCCTGCTCAAGGTTGAGCAGGCGCGGCGGTGCGAGGCGAACAGCTTCGTCAGCAGTGGAGGCGCGCATGTTAGTGAGCTTCTTTTCGCGTACAACGTTGACGTCGAGGTCGTTGTCGCGGGAGTGCTCGCCGATAACCATGCCTTCGTAAACCTCGACTCCGGGCGGGACAAAGAGGATGCCGCGGTCTTCAAGTCCTTCGAGCGCGTAGGCGGTGGTGGCTCCGGGGCGATCGGCAACCAGCGCGCCGGTGGGGCGCTGCGGAATCTCGCCCTGATAGGGCGTGTAGCCGTCGAAGAGCGAGTTCATGACGATGGTGCCGCGCGTTTCAGTCAGCAGCTCGCTGCGCAGGCCGATGAGGCCGCGCGAGGGGACGCGAAACTCAAGGCGAACGCGGCCGTGCCCGTGCATCTTGACCATTTCGCCCTTGCGGGGCCCGAGGCGCTCGATAACGGTACCAACGAAGGTGTCGGGAATGTCGATGGTTAGGTGTTCGACCGGCTCCATGAGCTTGCCGTCGATGGTGCGGGTGACGATTTCAGGGCGGCCTACCATGAGCTCGTAGTCTTCGCGGCGCATCATCTCAATAAGGATGGCAAGCTGGAGCTCGCCGCGGCCGAGGACCTTGAAGCTGTCGGGCGAACCGGTTTCTTCGACGCGGATGGAGACGTTCGTGAGCAGCTCCTTGTCCAGACGCTCGCGAAGGTTACGCGAGGTGACGTACTTGCCTTCGCGCCCGGCCATGGGCGAGTTGTTGACGGAGAACTGCATGGCAATGGTCGGCTCGTCGATGACGATGGGCGGCATGGGCGAGGGGTTCTCGACGGAAGTGATGGTCTCGCCGATGGTGATGCCCGTGACTCCGGCAACAGCGACGATGTCGCCCATCTCGGTCTCAGTGATGTCGGTGCGCTTGAGGCCGGAGAAGCTGAAGAGCTTGGTGATGCGGGTCTTTTCAAGCGAGCCATCGAGTTTGGCGATCGAGACTTCGTCTCCGGTGCGCAGGGTCCCGTTAAAGACGCGCGCGATGCCGAGGCGTCCGAGATAGTCGGAGTAGTCGAGGTTGGTGACCTGAACCTGAAGCGGCGCGTCGGGGTCGCCCTTGGCGATGGGGATGGTAGTGATGATCTGCTCGAAGAGCGGCTGCAGGTCGGCGCCGGGTGTGCCGACATCCCTGGTTGCGGTGCCGAGTTTGCCGTTGGTGTAGAGGACGGGAAACTCAAGCTGGTCCTCGTTGGCGTCGAGATCGATGAAAAGGTCGTACACCTCGTTGAGCACTTCCTGCGGGCGCGCGTCGGGGCGGTCGATTTTGTTGATGGTGAGGATGACGGGGAGTCGGGCTTCCAGCGCCTTGGAGAGAACGTAGCGGGTCTGCGGCAGAGGACCCTCGGCGGCATCGACGAGCAGCATGACACCGTCGACCATTTTGAGCGCGCGCTCGACTTCACCGCCAAAGTCGGCGTGACCGGGCGTATCGACGATGTTGATCTTCTGGTCGTGATAGAAGATGGCGGTGTTCTTGGCGAGGATGGTGATGCCGCGCTCGCGTTCGAGTTCGTTGGAGTCCATGACGCGCTCGGCGACGGCTTCATTGGCGCGGAAGGTCCCGGCCTGGCGAAGCATGGCGTCCACAAGGGTGGTCTTGCCGTGGTCAACGTGGGCGATGATGGCGATGTTGCGGATGGTGCTCACAGAGATTCCCTAAGCTCTTTCCTGATCTATTTGATTACGACGCATTTCTGCTGTTTTCTAATGGCGTGAAGGCCCTGAAGTTGTGCCCGGGACTGCCGCGGGAGGCTTATGTCCGGCGCTTACGCTGCCGGTAAAGTGCGTGGCCACCTTCTTGCGATGAACCTGCTGCTCCCTTGCTGCGCTGAAAATGGCGCAAAATACCGCCAGTTCTCTTCCCTTCCAGTTTACCAGCGAAGGCTCAACTTATTCGTATTTGAGGGATTCGACGGGGTCCATGCTGGCAGCACGGTTGGCGGGAAGGGTCCCGAAAATGATACCGATGGCAGCGGAGGTGGCCAGCGCAATGACGAAAGGCCACGGGCTGATGGGAATCGTGAATGAGGTAAAGAAGCGCGCCGAGAGAGGCAGCATGAGTCCGAGCAAAGCGCCGACAAAGCCTCCGCTGAGGGAGATAAAGACAGCCTCAAGCAGGAACTGGAGCTTGATTTCGCGCGCGGTGGCGCCCAGGGCCTTGCGGATGCCGATTTCGCGGATGCGGGAGCGCACCGTGGCCAGCATTATGTTCATAATGCCGACTCCGCCGACAGCAAGTGTGACGGCAGAGATGAGCAACAACACGACGGTCAGCGCGTTGGCGACAATGGCTGCGGTGGTGAGCACAGCGGTAAGGGTGGTTGCGGTGTAAACGGAGTTGGGCTGATGGCGTGACTTGACGACAGCGACGATCTCCTTCGCGGCTTCCTCGACGTCGTTACGGTCGCGGATGGAAAAGAAGATGTCCTTTACGTTGTCCGTCCCGGTGAAGTAGCGGGCGACGGAATAAGGGATGAGGACGGTTTCGTCCTCGATCTCAGTGGAGCCAAAGGTGTCGATGCTCTCTTTGAATGTGCCGATGATGGTGAAAGGAATACCGCGGAGGGCAACGGTCTGATTGATGGCGGCGTTCTCGCCGCCGAACATCTGGCGGGCGAAGGGCACGGTGACCACGGCGACCTTGGTGTGGGTGGTTTCGTCCTCATCGTCAAAGAAGCGGCCGGAGAGAACGACCAGGTTACGCACGCGGCGATATGCGGGGCTCACACCGAGCACGAGTACGTCTTTGACGACCCCGCCGGGAAAGGTGACACGGTCATGCATCTGGAGCAAGGGTGAGGAATATGCGACGGTAGGGACCTGCTCCTGCACGGCAAGCTCGTCCTCATGCGTGAGGAAGTCGTTGTTGACGGTGACGTTGGCGCCCGCGGAACCTCCACCCGCATAGCTGAGATCGACCATATTCGTGCCGATCTTGGAGAGCTCATTAAGGATGTACTGCTTGCCGGTGAGACCGATGGTGGCGACAAGAATGACCGATGCGGAACCGATAACCATGCCCAGAGCGGTGAGGGCGAAGCGGACCTTGCTGGTTCTGAAGCTGTCAATGGCCAGCTTGACGATTTCGCTGAAGAGCATGGTGCGCTTGGCGCTCTCTAGGGTCCGTTGGAAAGAGCGGCGGCTGCGGTGGCGCTTCGGCGGAGGTGCGACAACAGAGTCCATCTGATACCTCCTTTGATCCTACTCGCGGCTTGATGGATGCAAAAGGCCCGACGAGGAGCATTTTGGGGGTAACTGACGGGAGCCGTCGTATGATAAAGGAAGACTGCGCCAGTCCCCCGCGGAGGGATGTGTGAGTGGTTGAAACAGGCGGTCTTGAAAACCGCTTTACCCGAAAGGGTAACGGGGGTTCGAATCCCTCTCCCTCCGCCATTAACCCGTTTTAAGACATCCATAAAAATCCGACAGCAATAAAAATACCCCAGTAAACACTGGGGTATTGTGTTTTTGGGGCGTCTAATGGTGTGCGATGGAAGCCAAACCCTGGTAGGGGTACTTTTGGGGGTATTTTGGTTCTTCCCCCGGGGGTATTTTCCAAACGAGCATCTGGAGGGATTGCCGTGGCAATCTCCGATACGGTGATTCGCAAGGCCAAAGCTAAGAACGCAGCATATTGCTTAAGCGAAGGCGGCTGCGGAGAATTCCTTTCACAGTGTTGTCCGCCTGTGACTCGTTCACCGGCGGGAGGGTAAAAGCTCTCAAATCGTTGACCATGTGACAGCCATTCACTCTCACTGGCAAGAGTGAATGGCTGTTTCCCGGCGACCGCAGCTCACAGAAGCCGATGAGCAACAACACCACCCTCACCCTCACGGCATACAACCACGCACGGTATCTGGAGCCACGCGCACACATGATGCAAGCGTGGGCGGACTTTCTGGGGTAGACCCAGCGCGGCGGCAAAGTGCTACCGCTTCGCGGCTCTGCGCCGTGAAATAGTGGCTGGGTGAATATCTTAAACAGATGGCAATATAATCCGGCTCCGGCAGTTGCAGATTACTTCCCCAAGCCCGACTTCTCAATAGCAATTACAGTCGATAAGTCTCTCGTACATTGATATTCGTTGAGATGTAATGAATGTCCGCAGCATTCCGATCACTGTCGCCAGAGCCTGACATGGGTGGTCTAATCATGTCCCCCACCGCTAATGAAGGATCTCTGCGCTTAGTTGACGCCGATGTCAGGAACTCCCGCAGGAAAAATCGCCGACAGAATTACTCAAAAGAACGACAGCATGACACGGCCATCACGTGCTGTCAGCTTGTCGCGAGGACCGGGATGCGCAGCGTGACACAGGCTCCATGACCGAACTGACTGGTGATCTCCGCATGGCCGCCGTGAAGAGTTGTGATGCTCTGCACGATCGCCAGGCCGAGACCAGTGCCGCCAGAAGTTGCGGAGCGCGAGGGATCGACGCGGAAAAAGCGATCGAATACCCGGGGCAGCGCTTCTGCCGGGATGCCGGCCCCTGTGTCGGAAACCTCGATGCGAATCGCAGTGCCTTCGGCCCTGGCGGCCAGAGTCACTTTCCCTCCGTTCGGGGTGTGCGCAATGGCGTTTGAAACAAGGTTGCTCACGGCCCGCAACATCAGCGCCCGATCGAGTTCCGCGGTCACAGACTCTGCGCCCTCGTCTGCGACCAGCGATATGCCTCCGTCTGAAGCAGAAGCCTCATAATAATCGCGAACCGCGTTCAATAATGTGCCGACGTTGACACGCTCGCGGCGCAGCTCCGTCAAAGGACTCTCTGCGCGCGCAAGAAAGAGGAGGTCGCCGATCAGTTCAGAAAGCCGAACCGCTTCTTCCAGGGTCGACTCGATCACCTCGCGGTACTCGTCCACATTGCGCGCACGCGCGAGGGCAACTTCAGCTTCGCCGCGGATATTGTGGACCGGCGTTCGCAGGTCGTGTGCGATATCGGCCGAGAATCTCGAGATTCGTTCGAAGGATTGCTCAATGCGGTCCAGCATTTCATTGAAGGTCCCGGCCAGCGACGCTAACTCGGAAGGATAGCCTTCCGCCCCAATCCGCTCGCGCAGGTTTGTGGAAGTGATTCTGCGCGCGGTCGCGGCGATTTCTTCTACGGGGCGAATGCCATGGCGCGCAATCCGGTAACCCAATAGCGGGAACAGAACCGAGCTGGCCAGCAGGATCGCCCAGAACCACAACCGGTAGCGCCTCAGCAACGCTTCTTCCTGAGAGATGTCGATAGCAATCTGAATCGTATCGCCGCGAGGCGGTGAGGTGCCTGCCCAGGCAGTTGCGCTGGCAACCCGGAACGCCCGTCCATGGACCCCCGTCATCGAAACAGAAGTCTCAGAATGGTTCCGGGTGCGGCGGATGAGTTCCGCGACATCGAGCTGTTCGGCCATCCCCGGCGTCGTCAGGATCGGCACGCCATGATCGTCAAGAAGGCGGATGTAGAACTGCTGGTACCGGCGGGCTGCGGTTTCCAGTTCAATCTCTTCGCGCAATGCGTCCCGATCGTTGGGGCGCTCCTGCAGTATGGTGCGGAGCACGTGTAACTTGTCGGCCAGAAACTGCTCAGTGCTCTTGTCCAGCTCCGTGCGCAGCACGATGTAGAGGCTGGCCGTGGAGAGCAGCACGAACAAGAGCCCAGCGAGAGAGTAGGCGGCCGTCAATCGAAAGGCCAACGTCCTGCGCACGCGTGTTACCGCCGGCGCTCTATGGCTCGGCTTCGAGGACATAGCCGGCCCCACGCACGGTGTGGATCAGTTTGAGGGGAAAAGGGTCATCGACTTTGCTGCGCAGCCTTCGCACATTGACGTCCACAACGTTGGTGTCACTGTCGAAGTTCATGTCCCAGACCATCTCGGCGATCAGCGTGCGGGAAAGGACTTCGCCGGCGCGCCGCGCCAGCAGGCTGAGGAGAAGAAACTCCTTGGAAGTCAGCTCCAGCTTTTGGCCGGCGCGAGTGGCGCGGTGGCGCAGGAGGTCAATTTCAAGGTCGGCCATGCGCACGGTTTCCTGAGCACGCGGGGGAGCCCTGCGCAAGAGCGAACGCACTCTCGCCAGCAGCTCAGAGAATGCAAATGGCTTAATCAGATAGTCGTCTGCCCCCATCTCAAACCCCCGCACCCGGTGATGCACCGCATCGAGCGCGGTGAGCATCAGAACCAGCGCCCTGCGGCCAGCTTCGCGCAAGCGCGTGAGGACCCGCCAACCATCCAGAGTGGGGAGCATGACATCGAGAATGATGAGGTCAAAATCAACTTCCAGGGCCAGATGCAGACCATCGAGGCCGTTCGCGGCCACGTCCACTACGTAGCCGGCTTCGCTGAGTCCCTTCCACAGGAACCTGGAAGTTTTGACTTCGTCTTCGATTACCAGAATCTTCATCTCTCGCCTCGATTCACCGCTGTGAGATTAGAATTCGAACCGCAGCGCGAACTGCATCTCGCGCGGGGTTCCTGAGCCAACTGGGGTTACAGGCGATACGGTGTTTACCGTATTAATGATGCTGCCGAACCCCGTGGTATTCGACGGGTTGAATGTGGACTGCGGCTGACCTAACTGCGGATGATTGAAGATGTTGTAACACTCCGTACGGAACTGCAGGCGCCCGCGTTCGGACAACTGAAAGCTCTTGTCGGCGGCGAGATCGATCTGCCAGGTGCCCGGCCCACGAAACAGGTCGCGCGGCGCGGTGCCGAATTCTCCTGACGGTGAGGCAAAGGCCGCCGGATTAATCCACTCCGCAACGTGCTTGCCCCCGGGCGGCGTGAGAGAAACGCCCGGAACCAGATCGGGGCGCTCCGTACCCGAGGCCCCATCGGGCGCGGTGTAGCTGCTGGGCAGCAACACATTTACCGGAAAGCCTGTGCGAGCCAGTGCGGTCGTTGTCAGCTCCCAGCCGCCGGCGATGGTGCTCGTAATCCCGCGCTGGTTCAACATGGGTTTGCCCAAGCCAAATGGGAGTTGATAGACCGCATTACCGTTGATGACATGGCGGGCGTCCCAGGCGCCGCTGGCGCGATCGCAGCCCAGACACAAGGGATTCTGCGGCGAAATCTCGTCGCCGTCACCGCTGCCGTTGGAGCCATTGTCGATCTCGTGCGACCAGGTGTAATTGGCCGCCACCAGCAGGCCGCGGGAGAACGAACGCCGCAACGCAACGGAGAGAGCGTTGTACGAGCTCATGCCGATTGAGCCGCGCCAGGGAATGGCGGGGGCAAAGGCCGGATATTGAACATCTCCCGTGGCCGGATCGATCAGGTTCACGACGTTGGTTTCCAGCAGATGCACGCCGTGGCTTCCTAAGTAATAGAAGGTGCTCACGAAGTTCGCCGGCAGCTCCCGCTGCACCGAGAGGCTCCACTGTTCAACGTAGGTGTCCTTGCGATTTCGTTGTTCGGCATTGGGTGAAATGGTTCCGGCGCCGAATACAACCGGATAAGAAAGCGGCGAACTCGAACTGCCTGTTACCGAATAGGAAGGAACTTCGTTCTTAGCGGGCAGATTCTGATCATCCAGCTGTCCGTCTTCGTGGTAGATCCCGAATCCACCCCGAATCACTGTAAGGCCGTCTCGCCACGGCGTCCAGGCAAAACCCACGCGAGGATCAATATCGCCGTAATTCTGCTGGCCGAAGCTGGCGCCTACGCCGCAGTATCCTTGTGGGCCGCAGGTGGCAAAGTCGAAGGGGTTGGCCTTCCCGTGCGCCTCGTTGAAGAGATCGAAGATGGTGTATCGCACGCCCAGGTTCAGGTTAAAGTTGGGCCGCCACTTGAACTCGTCCTGCGCGTAAAGGAAGTAATCGTTCTTGCGCAGATCGTTGACGGGCAAGGCGCCTGTCAGGCTGGCTTTCTTCACTACATCCTCTGCGAGATCCTCCACCGTGGAAAAGGTGACCTTTCCGTGTTCCCCATATTCCTGGTTCAGTTGAATGTGGCGGAACTCCACACCGGCTTTGAAGGTGTGCCGGCCATGAACCCAGGTCAGGTTGTCGATCCCTGAAAACGAGTTGCCCACGTAGATGCTGTTGTAGTCGTAGTTCTGAGTAATAAATCCCGGCCCGGGACCTGTCGCAACCGCAATCTGATAGATAATGCCGGAGTCACTGTAGTTGTACTGGTTGTCAGTGGAGCGATTGAAGCCGGCCTCGATCTCGTTCACCAGGTTCGGATTGAAGATGTGCAGCAGTTCCACCGCGCCATTGACCGGCGAGGAGACCTTCTGCTGCAAATCCGTTGCGGCAGCCGAAAGCGGCTGCGTATTGACCGACCGGTCGTAGTTGAAGCGGACAAAGCCGGTCGTCATTTCGGAAAAATGCTGGTCGAGCCGTATCATCGCTGAGCTCTCATTGACCACCTGCTCGCATTCGCAGGTCAGTAAGTCATAGTCCATGTAATACGGGTCTCCCGGGTCGGTAGCCGGCGTCCAGGGCGTAAGAATTCTTTTTGGACCGGGGCCGGGGTATCCGTGAATGATTGCGTACACGGGCGAAGTCTTCGGAACCGTGGCTATGAGCGACTGGCTGGGCACGTCGCCGCTTACCGGGTAGCCCCAGTTCTGCCGGTAGGCTTCGGAAGCAATGAAGAAAAACGTCTTGTTGCGCACGATGGGGCCGCCGAGCGCTCCGCCGAACTGGTTCAGGCGAAGCGGCTGCTGAGATTCACCGTTGGAGGCCCATTCAGGCAGCGGCGCATCGAAGACATTGTTGCGCAAATATTCGAAGAGCCGTCCGTGAAACTCATTGGTGCCGGAGGGCGAGGTAACATCCAGTTGCGCTCCTCCCGTTGCGCCTTCCTCAGCGGTTGCCAGCAACGTATCGACGCGAAACTCCGAGATCGCTTCCAGGGGAATGGCAAGCCGCACCCACTGGCGCTGCGTTTGGTTCACGATATTCGTGGCATCCACGCCGTCGTAGGTAAAGTTGCTGTCGTCGAGGCCGCGCCCGGCAAAGCGGACCGTCCGCTGGTTGCTGCCGCCGGTATCAACGGCGCCAGGGACAAAAGCCGTCAGCGCCGACCAGTCGCGGCCATTCAGCGGCAGCTCATTGGCCTGCGTCTTCTCGATCAGGCCCGTCACCGCGCTGGTGTTGTGGTCCATTAGCGCTGAAGCGACCGAGACTTCCACGTGCTCCTCGGCGCCCGAAACCTGCAGCGCCGCATCCAGGGTGCGCGTTCTGCCGATGACCTGGTCCACATCGATGAATTCGAGCTTCCTGAAGCCCAGGTGCTCAAAGGTGACGGTATAAATGCCGACCGGCAATTGGGGAATGCTGTAGCTGCCGCGCGAATCCGAAAGAGTCTCGCGGTGCAGCCCGGTCGCGTTTTCGACCACTGTAACGTGCGTCTGCGGCAGTACCCGGCCTGAAGCATCAGTGACGGTGCCGCTCAAACCGCTGCGGGCCACCTGTGCGAAAGAAAGAACCGCAAGAGCCCACATCGCTCCAAATAACAGAACAACGAACCGGAGACTTTCCCTGAACTCGCGACGCATAGGCCCTCCAGAGCGGAATCAGATTTCGAGCGAAGTGGGACATCTCATGTGGCATGACTCTTCCGGCTGCAGCGCTCGCGCTGCGGTTCACACTCGCCTAACTTGCGATCGGAATGGTCATGGTACACCCGTTAACGATAACGAACCCTCGTTAGCTGACGGAGCAGAGATCCTTCACAAATCTTCGCTCAGCGGGCTGGCAGGAGTCGTGGCGCGTTCGAGGCTGGCTAATCTTCAATAATCATTGAGCGCGTCACGAGGAGCCGACGCTCGAACGTTGCTGATTACAATTTCGTAGTCTTCGGTGATGATTGCCGCGTCAAACTGGCATTAATTCTCCGCAAAAGCTGTTGCCCCGGGGATCAGAACCCCGCCCCGAAGCGCCTGCGCAAATCAGCACTGTTGCTCTCATCAAAACTAAAGAATGACGCCAATACAACCTACGCGAAACAGGCTCTGCTAAACGCGGAACTGAGCGCGTCACAATCCGCAGGTGACGCTGTACACGCTTGTCTCACGACAAGGCTACAAAACTGTAATCCTGCCGTCACGCTCCTGTGCGGCATGCGTTCTTAACCTCGGTTCCGTGCGCAGTTCGTTCGCGCCGATCGTCGTAAGCCCGTTAAAAAGCCGTCTGCAAAGATGGGTGACCGCAATGTGCGGGGACTCCGGTCATATTTCCACCCTGATATAGCACGGCTGGTTCCGGGTGCGTGACGAAAAATCCAAGGGGGAAGAGCGATCCATGTCCAGAAAAACGTCTCGCAATCAATCTAGAAGCAACTCTCGGATCAACAGAATGTGTCTGCTTGCTGGCCTGCTGTCGCTGGGGCTCAGCCTTCCGGCGCTCGCTCAGTCCGTACCGTTCCCGACCTATCAGGTAGGCGAGAACCAGAACGGGACGCAGGGGCCGGACTACCCGTCGACCTTATCCAAACCGTGGGTCGCAAGCGATGGCGCGATCCTGACCCCCGCCGGCACCCAGGTCTACCTCGGCATCACGACCCGCGCCAAGGCCGTTGCGCTGAATCCTAATACCCGCACGCACACCGCTGCTGTCCTTCAAATGGGTGCTCCACAAGCCGTTACTATCTTCAACACCAAGACCGGCGCTGTCCTGCAGACCTACGATGTGCCTTATAAGAAGTCAACCGGTGGGACCGGTTACGATGCGGACGGCAGCCAAAGAGGCATCACCTATACACCGGATGGCCTGCACCTGCTGTTCAGCCAGGACGGGAGCTACGGCCCCAGCAGCTACGTCACCATCGCCAACGTCGATCCGACGACGGGCTTGATTACATCAACCGGCGGCGCAAACCCGTTCCCCGTGCAAGTCAACGTTCCCGTCGACGTCAATGCCGGCTATCAACTGACCAACGTCACATGCTTCTCAAACAGCCCAGGGGGAACCAACGGCAGCTTTGAGATTCCGTGCGGCTATACCTATTCGATGTTCTCAGATGATGTAGCTACATCCTATCCGGAGGGCATCGCTGTCTCGAAGAACGGCAAGACCGCCTACGCCGTGCTGGACAACAACGATACGCTGACCAAAATCGACCTTACCGCGGCGACACCGGTTGAGGGTACGGAGGTCCGCGTCGGGAACGTCCCGCAGAGCGTCATCCTCTCACCGGATGGCAAGACCGCCTACGTCTCCAACGAGGCCGGCCGTATTGCTACCGCGAAAGACTTCCAGGAATTCTCCAACGGCACTCCAGTCGTGGCTGCCTATCCGACCGGCTCCACGGCCACGGGCACCGTTTCCGTGGTCGACCTGTCCACGTTTACGGTCACCGGCAGCATCTCGACCGGCCTGCACCCGACCGGCATGGCCTTCTGGGGCAGACAACTGCTGGTCGCCAATACCTATAGCGACAGCATCTCCGTGATCGACACCTCCGTCAACCGGGTGGTTCGCACAATCAATCTTGGGTTGCCGATCGGAGTACCCGGCGATCGCAACCCGGCCTATGGCGCGGGGCCGAACTCTATCGCCGTCGACCAGGCGAAAGATATCGCGTACGTCGCGCTGTACAATGCCAACGCCATCGCCGTGGTCGACCTCAACGCTTATTCGTGGAGTCCCATCCAGGGCATGATCCCGGTCGGCTATGCGCCGAGCTCAGTTGTTCTGGACAAGGCGGACGACGTGCTGCTCGTTGCCAACGACAAGGGCATCGGTACCACGGGCTACGACGTGTCGCCCCCTCCGACGAATTCGGCCGAGAACTCGTACGCCACATACTACGGCGTGACCGACTTCAACACGCACCAGGACCTTGGTACCGTCAGCATCATTCCCATACCGAATTTCGGAGCCTTGGATGAGATGACCCGGCAGGTCGTCAGGAACAATCACTGGGATTTGGCAGAAAACATCTGGTCGGCCGCGGGCGGCCACCCATGGACCAAGCCGGTCGCAATCCCGGCGAGGATCGGCGATCCTTCGACAATCAAGCACGTGTTCCTGATTATCCGTGAAAACCGCACCTACGATCAGATGCTGGGAGACGTGGAGGGCGGCAATGGCGACCCGTCTCTCGCAGTCTTCGGGGACAATTCAACCTACGCCGAATACCCCGTCGTAACGCCTAACACACACGCATTGGTGCAGCGCTTCCCGCTTCTGGACAACTTCTACGACCCGAGCCGCCAGTCGGCCGACGGTCACAACTGGATCGTGCAGGCCATGGCGCCCTACTCCGACGACATCCAGTCGCCGGACTGGCTCCGCGACTATCCCTCCAACGGCGGTGATGCAATTGCCTATCAGAAGAAGGGCCATCTGTGGGATGCAGCGGCCAAGGCCGGCGTCACCGTGAAGAACTACGGCGAGTATGTCGAGTACAACACGTTCACGGTGCCTGGTTGCACGCCGAACAACAACACCCTGGACAATACTTATTCCGGAACGAGTCCCTCGGTGGCTCTGCCCTTTGTTGTCTCGAACAGTTGCGAACCGACCTGGAGCCAGTTCTACAACGACACACTGGAATACGAGAACGGCAAGGAGTCGCAGCTCCAGTACTACAACGACATCGGCTCTGTCACCCCGCTCCCGAACCTGGCCAAGATCACGGTGCAAAACTTCCCGCAGTTCGATCTGGGCATCCCCGACCAGTACCGCGTCGATGTCTGGAAGCAGGACTTCGCGAAGGACGTGGCCGCTGGTACGCTGCCCCAGCTGGAGTTCATCTGGATCATGAGCGACCACACCACCGGGCCGCCGAACGCAACAGCCGAACAGGCCGATAACGACCTGGCCATTGGGCGCATTGTCGACTACATCAGCCACAGTTCGGTGTGGAAGGACTCGGCGATCTTCATCGAGGAGGACGACGCGCAGAACGGCGTCGACCACGTTGACGGTCATCGCAGCCCGGGCTATGTCATCAGCCCCTACGTTGTTCAGAAGGTGAACTCCAATGGCACCGGGGCCGGTGTAACCGAAGAGAGCACCTTCTACACGCAGGTCAACATGACGCGCACGATCGAGCAGATCCTCGGTATCACACCCATGAATCAGAACGACCTCGTGGCCTCGCCCATGAGGACGCTCTTCATCAACAATCCGCCCAAGGACAACTTCCTGCCGTGGTCGCACGTGCCGAACGGGGTCCCGCTCTGCTACGGCGTTGCGGGCTATGTGCCCCCGACGAACATCACTCCCAGCTTCAACACTTGCAACTCTTCCTCAAGCGCGGCCCTACAGGACAGCCCTTCAGTCAAAGCTCTGCGGGCTGGCTGGCTCAAAATGAAGACGGGCCTGTTCGCCACCAGATATCACGTGCCCGACTCCCTGGACCCGGACACGGTCAGCCACTTCGACTGGTACGAGGCCACCGGGTTTAAAGTCCCCTTCCCCGGCGAGAAGACGGTTCGCCCGGCAAGCGACTTTAAAAACCCGGCACTGGCCACCACCGACGGGGACGACTAAAACACAATCCGACTGCAAAACCCCTCTCCCCGATAAGCGGGGAGAGGGGTTTTTGTTCACGCCTCAAGTGCAACATCTTCACCGGCTGACCGCTTCACCAGCCCATCGAGCAACCACTACACTAATACTTATGATCCAGACTCTCTTCGGCAGCCTCGAAGAACCGCCGAAACAAGGCCTTCTCGACCGCATGAAGCAGGCCGTCTCGCGCACCCGCGAGAGCCTTGAGGAGCGCGTCAGCGACGTCCTCGCCCTCACCCGCGCTATCGACGAGTCCGCCCTCGAAGACCTCGAGATGTCCCTCATCGCCTCTGACATCGGCGTCAACACCGCGTCGGAAATCCTCGACTCCCTCCGCGAGCGCGCCAAACGCAAGCAGATCGAAAACGGCGAAGAACTCAAACAGCTTCTCAAGTCCGAGCTCAAATCCATCCTCGACGATCAGCAGCGCCCTCCGCGCTCCGTCACCACTCCGCCCGAAGTCATCCTCATGGTCGGCGTCAACGGAACGGGAAAGACCACCACCAGCGGCAAGCTCTCTGCCTTCTTCCGCGCGCAAAACAAGTCCGTCCTGCTCTGCGCGGCAGACACCTTCCGCGCCGCCGCCATCGAGCAGCTCGAGGTCTGGAGCCAGCGCAGCGGCGTCGAGCTCATCAAGTCCCGGCAGGGCGGCGACCCATCGGCCGTGCTCTTCGACGCGCTCAACGCCGCCAAAGCCCGCGGCGTCGACTACCTCATCGTCGACACCGCCGGCCGCCTCCACACCAAGGACAACCTCATGGCCGAGCTCGACAAGATGCGCCGCATCACCCAGCGCTTCATACCTGAAGCTCCCCACGAAGTCCTGCTCGTCCTGGACGCTACCACCGGACAAAACGGCCTGCAGCAGGCACGCCTCTTCACCGAGTCCGCCGGAGTCACCGGCATCGTCCTCACCAAGCTCGACGGCACCGCCAAGGGCGGGATCGCCATCGCGATTGCCCGCGAGCTGTGCCTGCCCGTCCGCTACGTCGGCGTCGGCGAAAAAATCGACGACCTGCTCCCCTTTGACAGCAACGCCTTCGTCGACTCATTGTTGGAAGCCTGAACAAGGCGATGCGCGGTGCGCTATCTGCGACCCTGCCAGTGCGCCGGATCACGGCTGCCGTGAAAACATGCAATCACAGTCAGGCCGTTGTCGTCCTCTATTACAAACATCAACGCATACGGAAAACGCCGCAGTAGCGCGCGGCGTACATTCTTGTAGACAACCGGGAATTAGCATGGGTTAGTGCAAATTCGCTCGATTGCGGCCTCGACCGCAGCAAGGAACTGCTGGCCCAGTCCAGCCGACTCGTTCTCGTACCGGTCCCGCGCGTCGAACAACTCTTCTCGTGCCGCTGGGGTAAAGAGGATCGAACGAGCTGGAGTCAACGCCGCCCCAGCTCGGCTTTCAGGGCCTCCCACGTTGTGCCCGCACGCCGGTCCTGGTCCAGCGTCTCCAGGCGCCGGTCCAGTTCAGCCCGCTGCACAGCAGTCAATGGAAGCTGCTCCGCTTCAAGGCTGTCCCAAAGCTGCGATATAAGCGCCAGGCGCTCGGGAGGCGTCAGCCTCGCCAATTCGTCGTGTGAGAGTGCATCCATGCCGTAAGCCTACGAGAAAGCCTTAGCAGACTCAAGCCTAATATGGATCACGCAAAATCCATAAACGGCGCTTCGCACAGCAAAGCCCGGTACCCGCATAAGCCGCACGCGGGTTTATCGTGATACTTGATCCTGATTTGCAACGATAGACGCTTGCCATTCGATCCCACAAACCGCAGCCAGCAAGACCACCCGTCCGATCACCGCTTCATGCGCCGCGCCCTCGACCTCGCGCACCAGTCCGTCGGACTCGCCTCGCCCAACCC
>JASHUR010000118.1 GCA_030039895.1 Acidobacteriaceae bacterium
CTTCAAGCACGCGTCCGTCGAGCGCCAGCGTTTTCAAGGCTGCTTCTACCTTTTTCAACGGAAGGCCAAAACGCATTGCCGCCTCGTGTGCTGTAAATGGCCCGTGGGTGCGTGCGTAGCGACGCAGCAACTCAATGGTCGGCTCTGAGACAGGTTCCAGCAGTGCCGCGGGAACGCTCTTGGGAAGCTTCGCTCCAAGCGCATCACGATACCGCGCGGCATCCTCTGCTGCGATCAGCCGGGCTTCGTCGGCCACCGTAATCTCAACGATTCTGCCGGCACGCCGCAATTGATCCAGCAAATCAATACGACCCTGCTCCGACAATCGCTGCGCAATCTCCGAGCGTGAAAGATCGCCCAGCCTCAGCAGCAGATCGTGAATACCATCGGCGCTGCGAATGCGCTGCGCCTCCCCGCGTACCTGGAGTTGTATTTCAACGTCGGCAATCGCATCCGCATCCAGCAGCTCACGCAGATCCGCCTCGCCCAGCAACTCCTCGAGCTGGTCCTGATCAATCGAAAGGGCCTGCGCGCGGCGCTCAGCCAGCGGCGCATCACCGTCATAAATGTAGTTGGCGACGTAGCGAAACAGAAGCGACGCGGCAAACGGTGAAGGCTTTTGCGTATCAGTCACCCGTACGCCCACCTCGCCACTCTCAATGGATTGAATCACCTCAAGGAGCGCAGGCATATCGAACACGTCCCGCATGCACTCGCGATATGCCTCCAGCAGCATGGGAAACGACGGGTAGCGCGCAGCGACCGAGAGCAGATCGTAGGCGCGCTTCCGCTGCTGCCACAGCGGAGCACGGCCCTGCCCCCGCCTGCGCGGCAGAAGTAGCGCACGCGCCGAAGCTTCGCGAAATTTCGCGGCAAATAGCGCGCTGGCGCCAAGCTGACGCAGCACAAGCCGGCTTGCATCCTTTGATTCAGGCACCAGGAGCGAAGCGTCGGGCACGCTGCCCGTATCAGGAAAACGCAGCACGAAGCCGTCATCGCTCCACATCGTTTCAACCTCGGATCCACCCGCGGTATGCAGCCGCGCCGTCACGGCCATGGCCCATGGAGCATGCACGCGGCTCCCGAACGGAGTGAGCACGCACATGCGCCAGTCGCCCAGTTCATCACGCACGCGCTCAATCACGATAGTGCGGTCATCAGGCACTGCCGCCGTCGCAGCCTCCTGATCTGCGAGAAAACGAACCAGGTTCTCTGCAGCCTGCGCATCAAGACTGTGCTCCCGCACCAGGCGGCTGATGGCCGCGTTGCTGGGAAGCTCGCGCAGCTCCCGCACCATTGCGCCGATCCTGCGTCCGAATTCCAGAGGCCGCCCCGCCTGATCTCCGCGCCAGAAAGGCATCTTGCCCGGTTCGCCCGGCGCGTGAGAAACCAGCACACGGTCATGTGTAATCTCATCAATTCGCCATGTCGAGGCCCCAAGCAGAAACGTCTCGCCCACACGGCTCTCAAAGACCATCTCTTCATCCAGCTCGCCTACCCGCACCGGCTTGTCAGCCGCCGAGAGAAACACACCATACAGCCCGCGGTCGGGAATGGTTCCGGCGTTTAGAATCGCCAGGCTCTTTGCCCCCTCGCGCGGCATAAGAATGTTGTCCTTCCGGTTCCATGTAATGCGCGGACGCAGCTCGGCGAATTCATCGGAAGGATACCGACCGGAAAGCAGATCGAGCACGCCCTCAAACGCGGTCCGGCTGAGTGATGCAAACGGCGCCGCGCAACGTACCAATTCAAACAAGGCGTCCACATCCATCCGCGCCTGCTGCGGAGGCTGCCCCTGCCTGCGCGTCGCAGCAAGTACAGGCGGCTGGGCGACGATGGCCACAATCTGCTGCGCAAGCACATCCAGTGGATTCCTCAGATAACGCGTCGACTCGACCAGTCCATCCTGCATGGCCCGCGTAACAGCCGCACAAGCCACAAGGTCCGCCCGATATTTCGGAAAGATCACGCCTTCGCTTGGCGCGCCCACGCGATGCCCGGCCCGGCCAATCCGCTGCATGCCGCTCGCGACTGACGGAGGTGCTTCGATCTGGATGACCAGATCAATCGCGCCCATGTCAATGCCGAGTTCCAACGACGACGTCGCAACCAGTGCGCGGATGTTCCCGCCCTTCAACTGTTCTTCAATTTCGGCTCGCTGCGCCGCAGCCAGCGAGCCGTGATGCGCGCGCGCCAGTGTTCCGCTGATTCCCCGCTCCGCTGCCAGTTCATTCAAGGCCTCGGCAATCCGCTCGGCTGTCCGGCGGTTATTCACAAAGATCAGCGTTGATTCCCGTGCCAGGACAATCTCCAGCAGGCGCGCATAAATCGCGCTCCAGATTGAAGTGCGCCTCTCGCCCTTGACGTCGGCGTTGCCTGCCGGCTGCTCCATTTGCGCAACGCGCGCCATGTCCTCCACCGGGACTTCGACCCTTGGTTCAAGTCGTTTCGGCTCACTGGCATTCACAATGGTGACAGCGCGAAACAGTTGTTCCGCTTCTTCATCGCCAGTCCATTCGCGTTCAAACTCGGCCAGTTCCCCGGCCCTTGCATCGCGCATATCGGCTTTGACTTTGCGCCCAGCCTTTCTGCGTGGCTCCACTCCTGCCAGAAAATGCGCCACCTCTTCCAGCGGTCGCTGTGTAGCCGAGAGCCCGATCCGTTGCAGTGGCCTCTCAGTAATCGCCTGCAAACGTTCAAGGCTCAGTGCAAGATGCGCACCGCGTTTGGTTGGCACCAGAGCATGAATCTCGTCAAGAATCACTGTGTCCACACCACGCAGGGCGGTTGACGAATCTGACGTGAGCAGCAGATACAGTGACTCAGGCGTCGTAATCAAAATTTCGGCCGGATTGCGGCGAAACCGCTGGCGTTCCCGCTGAGGAGTGTCACCCGTGCGCACGCTGATTTGCGGGGTATGAAATGCGGTTCCCTGACGGCGCGCTGTTTCAGCAATTCCCTCCAGCGGCACACGCAGATTGCGCTCCACATCCACGGCCAGTGCCTTCAGAGGGCTGATGTAGATCACGCGGCAACCCTCCGGCTGGTCTGCCTCGCGACGCAGCATAAGCCTGTCAAGACACCACAAAAACGCCGTCAGGGTCTTTCCCGTGCCGGTTGGCGCAAGAATCAGCGCATTGTTACCGCTCGCAATCGCTGGCCAGCCCTGCCGCTGCGGTGCCGTCGGATGTAAGAAGGCAGCCCGGAACCACGCTGCGGTCACAGGGTGAAAGAGCGAAAGCGCAGCATCGGACTCAGCAGCATTGCCTTCAATACCAGTTCGCGATTTCTGCTTCGATCCCATTGCTCGCGGTGCGCTCTCCGCCTGAAACAGCAGGATATCGCGTCACTGCAGCCGAGTTGGCCGTCAACAGCCTGGCCCCGCCGCGGAGTCCATATCAAATCGCTGCGGCAGAGGCTTGTAATAGCAACCGTTGTGCTGCACCACAGCCTGGAAATGTCCCGGCAACTCTGGCTGCTCGCTGGAGCCAAGAATCAGAAAACCGTCGGGCGCCAGAACACGATGCAGATTGCGGAGCAGGCGCTGGCGTGTCTCACTCGAAAAGTACAGCATCACATTGCGCAACAGAATGCCGTCGTACTTTTCGAGCAGCATCGGACCACTGCATAGATTTCGCTGGTGAAAGCGGCACTTGCGTTTGAGCTCCGGGACTACCTCCCACTCTTCTTCCACCCGGTGCATGTACTTGACGAGGAGGCGGGCGGGTAACCCGCGGTTCACCTCCAGCCGCTGATAGCGCCCCGCCTGCGCGCGCGCAATCACCTCTTTACTTATATCCGTCCCGATAATCTCCACCCTCCAGTCGCGAAGCTGAGGAAAATGCTCGCAGAGAATCATGGCCAGCGAGTAGCCCTCCTGCCCGGTTGAGCAGGCGGCGCTCCAAAACCTCAGCCGCCGGCATGACTCCCGCCGCCGGATCAGCTCCGGGATCAGCTCGAGCCGCATCATCTCAAACGGCGCATGATCGCGAAAGAAGCTGGTCTCATTAATGGTCATGGCCTCGGCAATGGAGCGCTTGATCGCCGCATCCGGCTGCCGGCGTAGGGCAGCTACCAGACCGTCCAGCGTCCGAAGGCCGGTCGTCCGCAACAGGCGCTGCAACCTCGACTCAAACAAATAGTCCCGTGACGCATCCAGTTTGTTGGCCGACTGTTCATACACAACCGATCTAAGATATGCAAAATCAGCTTCCGTGCAGGCCACTGCAAACTCCTGACAAGTCAGTTGTCATGCGAACATCCTTCTGGCATGCCAGCCCGCTGAACGTATGACCTCCGCAGCAAGCACATCTAGCGGAAGCACCTGGTCCGCCAACCCCGCCTTCGCCACCACGCCCGGCATACCCCACACCGCGCTCGTCTCGCGGTCCTGCACCAGAATCCTTCCCCCCGCTGCATGAATCGCACGGCAGCCCTCGAGCCCGTCGGAGCCCATACCCGTCAGTACCACGGCCAGTACACCTGCGCCATAGGCCTCCGCTGCCGAACTGAATAGCGCATCCACCGACGGACGGCAAATATCATCTGGCTCTCCCAGGGTGAGACGCAGCGAGGGCCGGCCAGCGACAGACGCAATACGCATGTGCCGGTCGCCTCGCCCCAGAAAAGCACCTCCCGCTGACAATGTCTCTCCCGCCTGGGCTTCGCGCACTTCCAAACGTGCCAGACCGTTCAAGCGCTCCGCCAGCAGCGCGGTAAAAACCGCAGGCATGTGCTGTGCAATCAGTACTGGCAGCGGAAAGTCCGCCGGCAGTGCAGGAACAAACTGCTCCAATGCCGCCGGACCGCCGGTCGAAACCCCGACAACCAGCACCCCAGGTGAAGATCCATGCACTGTTCCGCGAAAGAAATTCCGCTGAGGTGAAGGCAGCGGCAACGCAGCAGAGTGCATTGTTCCCTCGTCTTTCGCCCTTGGGAACAATGCACGTATCTTCGGCAGCAATTCGCGGCCCAGCGTCGCCATGCTCTCGTGCACGCCGTGCTGCGCCGAAGGCTTGGCCACATAATCCGCGGCGCCTCGCGCCAGCGCCTCCAGCGTGATTGCTGCACCGCGACGTGTCAGTGTGCTGCACATCATTACCCTGACCGGCAGCGATCTGGCCCGGATCTCGCCCAGCACCTCAAGCCCGTTCATGCCCGGCATCTCAATGTCCAGCAGCACCAGGTCAGGCTTCAGTATTTCCATCGCCGCCAGCCCCGCGTGGCCTTCCATGGCCACGCCCGCAACCTCAACGCCCGGGCACTCGACCAGCGTCATCCGCAGCAAACTCCGCATCACAGCCGAGTCGTCGATGATCAGCACTCGAATGG
>JASHUR010000119.1 GCA_030039895.1 Acidobacteriaceae bacterium
TTTGACGCGGTACTGCTGCTTGTCGCACTGGGCGCGTGGGGACCAGACGGCGGGGCCACGCGAGGTGTTGAGCAGGCGGAACTGGATGCCGACGGCGTCGGCGACCTCGCCCATGATGCCGCCGAGGGCGTCGACTTCGCGGACGAGATGGCCTTTGGCGATGCCCCCGATGGCGGGGTTGCAGGACATTTGCGCGATGAGGTCGAGATTGAGGGTGAACAACGCGGTGCGCAGGCCCATACGCGCGGAGGCCATGGCGGCTTCGCAGCCGGCGTGTCCAGCGCCGACGACGACCACGTCGTATTGTTCGGTAAAGGCCATTGTTCTCATTTTAGCGAAGGGGTGTACATTCGCCCACATCTCTTCGAGACCCTTCGACAGGCTCAGGGCAAGTTGTGGGGAGCTCGGCGGAAGGAGCATCTTGTCACCTTTGTTAAGGTGAATCGTCATATGTGGCAGGGATTTCACGGGATGGAAAAGGCCGGGAAGCTGAGAAACATCCGGCCTAAACTGGAAATTGAATTAAGGAGGTGGCTATTGATGACGCTCAGATCTTATATCCCTCGAATTAAGAAGGGCAGACGTGTGGCTGGGTTCTTCGCGGTGCTTGCATCGGTATTGACGCTGACCTGCGTGTGCAGCGGGTGGCGGGAGCCGGCGGCGGGATCGCAGACAGGTACGCGGAATCCGATCCTGCTGGAGCTGTTTACTTCGGAAGGCTGCTCGAGTTGCCCTCCTGTGGATGCCTGGGTGGAAAAGCTGAATGCAGCCCAGCCGATTGCCGGCGCGCAGCTGATTGTGCTGAGCGAGCATGTGGACTACTGGGACCAGGATGGGTGGAAGGACCCGTACTCTTCCGGGTCACTGACGGCGAGGCAAAGCGATTATGCGCACCGACTGGGTTTAGCGGAGGTGTACACGCCGCAGGTGATCCTCAACGGCAGCACTTTATTGCAACTGAATGGTTGGGTGCAAGAGAAGCAAGCGTTAGAGAACGCGGCCGCGGCCCCGGCGGTTTCAGTGCGGATTGACTCGATCAAGGTTGAACCGGGGTCGCCAAGCATATTGCAGGGACACGTTGTGGTGAGCGCCAATCCAAGTGTGCGCCGCGGCGATGTGTATGTAGCGGTTGCTCTCGATCATGCGGCCTCGCAGGTATTGAAGGGGGAAAACCAAGGCCGGGATTTGTCCTATATCAATGTGGTCGAGGAGCTCGCAAAGATTGGAAAACTCGAAAAAGGAAAGAGCTTCGAGGGCGACTTTCATGTGAAGCTCGAGCCGGGAGTCGATGCCAAGAACCTGAATGTGATTGCGTTTGTGCAGGAGCCGGGCCCGGGCAAGGTGATCGGCGCAACGATGGAGAAGAGCGCTTCTGAATCCACGACCGCTGCCGGCAACTGAGGCGCCCGGAGCGAGGCTTTACGCTTTGCGAAAAGAAGAACGTGGCGGCCTGAGCCGCCACGTCGGGTGAGAGTGAGCCAGAGCTAGAACTGCAGGCGAAGTCCTAGCTGGAGCTGACGGATGTTGTAGGCGAAGTTGCTGTTGTCGGTAGCGGTGACCTGTCCGAAGGGGACGGAGTAAGGCGTGAGGGTGTTGCCTTCTCCGATGGTGGCGCCGCCGGACTTGGTGGTGTTGTCGTTGACGTAGTAGGCCGCGGACTCCACCGAGGTCACGTTCTGATGGTTGGCGAGGTTAAAGGCTTCCCCGAGGAACTCGAGCGAGTAGTGTTCGCGGACGACGAGGCGCTTAGAGGCGCGCAGGTCAAGGACCCAGGTCTTGGGCTGCTGGAGGTTATTGCGGTTGAAGACCGGAACGCGGTTGGCGCCGCCGGAACCGTTGAAGGAGCCAGTGCTGACGATCTTCTCGACGGGGTCGCCGGGGGTGACGGTGAGAGTTGAGGATGAACCGCTGATGCCGACGGAGTACGGCAGACCGGTCTGCGTCTGCAAGGACGGCGAGAGCTCGAAGTCGTTGACGAGATAACCGAGCGGGCCGTTCACGTGCCAGGGCGAGTCGGCGACTCCATAGACAACGAGGCGGTTGGGGACGTTCTGGTTGGAGTTGCCGTAGTCGAGCTTGATGTTGGTGGGATCGAGCAGCGCGGTCGCTGAGGCCCCGGTTGTGTTGTTTTCGCCGTAGTCGAGCGCGTGGGACCAGGTGTAGTTGGCGTCGAGGGACACGTGGTGGGAGAAGCGGTGCTGGTACTGCGCGACCAGCGCGTTGTAGTTGGAGGTTACACCGCTGAAGATATCCGTGATGGAGCTGAAGTTGGGGTTGGGACGCGAGCCGAAGAAGGCGTTTGCGTTGAAGGAGTAGCCGTTGGGCAGCGGGCCCTGATGGGTAGGATCGTCGACGGTGAAGCTGACGACGGTCGGCTTGGGCAGGTTGGTGTCAACGAAGTCGGGCAGACGGCGTCCCCAGGAGCCGAGCCAGGAGAGGCTGATGACATCGCTGTTGGAGAGCTGCTGCTGAACGGTGAGGTCGCCCTGAAGGATCTGCGGCACCTTGAAGTTGGGGTCGAGGTAGTCGACGGTTGCGTTGCTGCCAGCGAGGCAGGCGGCCTGCTGGGCGATGGGAACGATTTGCGGGAAGGTGGGCGTGCAGGAGCCGCCGGGATAAAGATACGGGTTCGACTGGCTGCTGGAGGTCCCGGTTTCGACGAGGGCCTGGTAGAGCGTGGAGTTGATGGCGCGCGCGTAGAAGAGGCCGAATCCGCCGCGGAGGACGGTGTTGCCGGTGCCGAAGACGTCATAGGCGAAGCCGACGCGCGGAGAGATGTTGGCCACCGAATTGTTGTCGACGTGCGAGGTGACGGCCAGCAGCGAATTGGGAAGCTGAGGCGAAGGGAATGCTTCGTAGTCCCAGCGAACGCCGAGGGTAAGGCTCAAGCGGCGCATGGCCTTCCACTCGTCCTGCGCGAAGACGGCATAGTCGCCGGTGGTGAAGTCAAGGCCGGGGAGTCCGCTGCCCTGGCTGAAGTCGTTGAAGTGCTGGGCGGGCTGGTTATGCTGCGAAAGATAGAGGTCAGAGACGTAGTTGCCCAGGGTGTCGGCACCGCTGTAGTAGAACTCGCCGTACTGATCGTAGAGGTTAGAGATGAGGTCGTAGGTGTGGACGTAGTCCTCGCCGAACTTGAAGTCGTGGTTGCCGTGGATCCACTCGACGGTGTCGGAGAGCTGCCAACGGCGCTCGTCAGGCAGAGCAGCGCGGTTGAGGAAGGTCGGCGTGCCGAACTGGAAGAAGCCGCTGAGGTAAACGTTAGGCGGCAGACCGTAGGGATTGGTGTAGCCAGTGGAGGTCTTGACGAGGTTGGATTCCTCGTAGGCGGTGGGCTGCTGGTTGAACTCGAACTCGAAGTCGCGGCCGTACATGAAGCGGGCTTCGTTGCTCAGAGTGGGCGTGATGAAGGTATCGAGCTTGCCTACGATCCAGTTGTCGCGGACGTAGTCGTTGCCGAAGCTTTCCTTGCCGTAGGCGACGGCGGGCGAGGTCTGAATGCCGGCGGGAGACTCCCAGCGCATGCGGTTGGCCTCGACGGCGAGATGGTTTTTGGAGTTGATCTGCCAGTCGATTTTGGGGAAGTAGATGGTCTGTGAGCCGGTGCGAGGCGCGGTGCCGAGCAGAGTGGTGAGTCCGGCGATGGATGAGTTGTAGAGGCTGGTGGCGTCAGCCGTGGAGAGGCCGGTGAGGTTGGCGACGTCGGCGATCTGCGTCTGGGCGTAGGCGCCGTTGAGGTTGTAGAAGTTGGCGTTGGCGCTGGTTCCGGTGATTGTAGCCGCAGCGGGGAAGTCGTGGTAGAAGCGGTCGGCGGCGAAGAAGAAGAAGAGCCGGTCCTTAAGAATGGGGCCGCCGAAGGTGAAGCCGTACTGACGGCGAAGGTCGGTGGGCTTGAAGGGGAGAACTTCGTAAGTGGGCGGGTTGGTGGAAGTTTCGACGGGATGCGTGACGGTGGAGTTGGTTGCGGCCCATGCGCCGTCGCGATCGAAGTAGTAGCCCTGGCCGTGGAAGTGATTGCTGCCGCTCTTGGTGACGGAGTTGACGATGCCGCCAGCGGAGCGGCCGTACTCGACGGAGTAGTTGGAGGTGTTGACCTGGAACTCCTGCACGGCGGCCTTGATGGTGGAGTATCCGGCGCGGGTGCGTCCGCGTTCCTCAGAGAAGTAAGCCTGATTGTCGTCAGTGCCGTCGATGGTGACGTTGTTGAGCAGAGTGCTCTGGCCGCGGAAGCTGAGCAGGCCGTAGCCGTTGGAGTCATTGACGACGCCGGGCGTGAGCAGAGCGTAGCTGGACCAGCGGTAGTTGCTGACGGGGAGATTGTTGAGCGTGTTCTGATTGATGACTCCGGAGAAGTCCGGCGAGGTGGTGTTGACGAGCGGAGCTGCGCCGGAGACCTGAACGGTCTGCGCTGCTGCGCCTACGGAGAGGTGCGCGTCAACGGTGGTGAGGAGGCCGACCTGTACGGTGAGATCGACGGAGCGGTAGGTATGAAAGCCGTTAGCGGCGATGGAGACGTTGTAGCTCCCGGGAGCGAGATGGATGATGCGGAAATATCCGGAGGCGTCAGCCGTGGCTTTTTGCACGGCGTTGGTACCGATGTTGCGCACCGTGACCTTAGCACCGCTAATAACAGCACCGGTGGTGTCAGTGACGGTGCCGCCGATGGCGCCGTCAACGGCGGTCTGAGCGAAAGAGGCGAAAGGGAGGGCGAGAAGGCAGACGAGCGCGAGGCACGACAGCCAGAGACGACGGGGTTGCGACATTAAGGACACTCCTAAAGAAAGTAAAACGAGCTTGGGTGGCGTTAACTGTGCTTTACCACGAGGGTTGAAGCCAGAGTTGTAGTGTTTGTTATGAGATTTGAGACTGCGACGTGATCCCGCCGGCCAGACGAGGCCCGGTTACGGGTTGGGAACCAGAGATGGGGGACAGGGTTCTCAAGAGAAAAGTTTGCCAGACGATTGTTACGGGAAAATGAATAAGCGCTCGGGAAAGCCGAAGAGAAGGCGAACTATGCAGCGCGGTTATGCGCAGGCGTCAGGCGCGGGCCGCGCTTTGAGCTGGTGTGATGCTGGTGGCTGCGGGCTTGCGCATATTTTTGGGGCCGGTGGAAGTGTTCTCCATAGTTCGGCAGTGAGCTTCAAGCTCGGCAGCGGCGACTTGCGCGTAATTGATGAAGTGGTGCGCGGACATGAGCACCATGAATCCGAGCCAGAATTTGGCGGGTTGACGCGACCACTTGCGGAAGATGAGGAAGAGAAAGCTCCAGAAGGCGAGGCGGTAGTTTGAGCGCACGCCCTGATGCCACATGGATGAGAAGAGCGCGCGCAGGTCATAGGACCATCCCATGACGGGAGGGTGCTGCGAGGGGCGCGGCTGCCAGGAGTCGATGGAGCGGAAGGCGCGGCTGAAGTATGCGTGGGGAGCATAAAGGCCGCGAAGGAGGCCGGCGAGCCCGAGGAGCAGCGGCAGCAGAGGCATTGCGGTGTGGAAGTTGGGCGGGCTGAAATTTGTGGTGGATTGGCTGTCTTCGATGAGACGGCCTTCGCGCTTCATGCGGTCGTAGAGGGCGGTGGTGGGCGGAGCCTGAAGGACGCCGGCCATGGCCCAGGTGATTCCGGTCTGATGGATGAACTCAAGCTGGCGGGCAAAGATGGTTTCGTCGTCGGAGTCGAAGCCGACGATGAAGCCGGCGAGGACCCAGAGGCCGCTTTCGCGAATGACGCGGACCTGATCGGCGATGTTGCCGCGGAGGTTCTGAAATTTACGGGAGCCCTTGAGGGCTTCGGCGGAGGGCGTCTCAATGCCGATGAAGACATACATGAAGTTGGCTTCGACCATGGCGGCGAGGAGCTCGGGTTTGTCGGCGAGATCGATGGAGGCCTCGGTGTAGAAGGAGACGGGATGCCCGTTGCGCTCCTGCCATGTTTTTAGTTCCTGCGCCAGAGCAAGCGCCTTGTGCTGGTTGCCGATGAAGTTGTCATCGACGATGAAGACCTCGTTGTGCCAGTTGAGACGGCGGAGAGCATCGAGCTCGGCGAGCACCTGCGCGGGGGATTTGGCGCGGGGACGGCGACCGTAGATGGTGATGATGTCGCAGAACTCGCACTGAAAGGGGCATCCGCGCGAGAACTGAATGGACATGGATGTGTATTTGTCCATGCGGAGCAGATCGAAGCGGGGTACGGGGCTGTGGGTCATGTCGGGCTTGTCGTCGACGCGGTAGAGACGGTGCGCAGTGCCCTGCTCGAGCGCGGAGGCGATGGCGGGGAAGACCTCTTCGGCTTCGCCGATGAGGACGTGGTCGGCGTGGTCGAGCAGAATGTCGGGCTGGCAACTGGCCCATGGGCCTCCGATAAAGGTGCGGCGATGGAGGGCGCGGGCGCGGTCGAGGATGGCGAGGGTGTCTGCGCGCTGGGCGATCATGGCGCTGACCATGACGAGGTCGGCCCAGAGCAGATCTTCGTCGCGCAGCTCCTCGAAGGCGCGGTCGAGGAGGCGAATTTGCCAGTTTGCGGGGCAGAGAGCGGCGACGGTGATGAGGCCGAGGGGCGGCATGACGGAGCGCTCAGGGAGCATTTCGAGGACTCCTTCAAAGCCCCAGAAGGAAGGCGGGAAACGCGGCCAGACCATGAGCACTTTGAGATTGGAGCCGAGGGGCGGGAGTTGTTGGGCAGGGTCGTGCGAGACGTTTGGGGCGGGCAGAGGCGCGAACTGGGGGAATGGGTCCGGTGTTGCATGGGGGGCGGGAGGCGTGGGCATTAGGATCTTCCTTTCCAAACCGCGCTTCGGGGTAGGCTCGGCAGCGGGTCTGGTCCGCTATACAGCATCAGATGCGGATGGAGGCGAGACGTTTCATATTGGTTTGCGGAGGAGGTTGCAGGGTTGAGATGCGGCGGGGTGTTGAGGGGTTTGGTGAGTGTGGTGACCTGATATCGCGAATCGACAATTGTCAACGGAGCTTCTGTTGAACACTCCTAAGAATCTCCTCCGAGAGTTGTGGGTCCTGGACGGCACGAGCCAGCACAATACCGCCGAGCAGCGCGGCTGTTTGAAAGATGGCCTCCTTCCGTTCTCCACTCACTGAGAGAATTTCTTCAAATCCCTGCTCAAATGCCGATTTGAGTTCCGGCGTTGAGCGTGCCACGTCCTGTGCAAGCGCGGCCATGGTGCAGCCATCGCCAGGATTGTCCCGATGCCGTGGACTCAGGTATCGGTCAGCATAGGCTCGTCTGCCCTTTTTCGTCCCGCCGTAGCTCCGGTTGCGGCTTGCAGTAAGCCCTTGTCCGTAGGCAACGGCAGCCTCCTGCAACTCCTGCTTCGAGCCGAAGTGCGCGTAAAACGCGCCATGCGTGAGACCTGCGGCCTTCATCACCTCGCCCACCGTCACATTCTCGAATCCGCGCTCGCGGAACAGGCGGGAAGCCTCTTTCACGATCCGTTCATGTTTCGCGGCAGTATCTTTGGCGGGGTAGCGCATTTTTTCTGCAACCTCCATCTATGATCATCATCATATCATAAGTATGACGGTCATCATAATTGGCGACGGTCACGCATAGGAGGAAATCATGAAACTCTCAGGGAAAAAGGCTCTCATCACCGGAGGCAACAGCGGCATCGGGCTCGCCACAGCTCGTCTTTTCATCGCCGAAGGCGCTGAAGTCGCCATTACCGGCCGCGATCAAAGAACGCTGGATGAAGCGGTTGCCGAACTCGGACCCAATGCGCGCGGCTACCACGCCGATGTTACCGTTGCCGAAGACCGCAAGCAGCTTTTCTCAGCGCTTGCCAGTGATTTCGGCAAGCTTGATATTGTCTTCGCCAATGCCGGCATTTCCGGCAGGACGCCTACAGGCGCGACTGACGAGGCCGTTTTCGAGAACATCATTCATACCAACATGAATGGCGCTTTCTTTACGGTCAATTCAGCCGCTCCATTGCTGAATGACAACGGAAGCGTCATCTTCAACGGATCTGTGCACAACTACCTGGGCCAGGCTGGCATGGCTGCATATGCAGCCACGAAGGGTGGCCTCGTCTCCATGGCGCGCGCGATCGCCGCCGATCTTGCGCCCCGCAACATTCGCGTCAACGTGGTAGCGCCCGGAGCAACAAAGACTCCCATCTGGAAGCGCGGGTCCCGCGCTAACGACACTGCAGAGCAATCTGCCAAGCTTGCTGACTTCGTCTCCTCTTCGATTGCGCTGGGGCGTTGGGGCGAACCGGAAGAACTGGCCAAAGCCGTACTCTTCCTTGCCTCGGACGATTCGTCGTACATCAACGCTATCGAGTTGATCGTGGATGGGGGAATGACAGGCGCTCCCTTCGGAGCCCCCGTTCTTCGCGGCTGATTCTTTTGACTAGGTCACGAACACAAAGGAGAAACAATATGCCCACGATCCACCTTCACCACGCAACCCGCCTGACACCCGAGCAGTATGTCGCAGGGCTCACAGATTTCGGACCCGGCCGTTCAAAACTCTTCGGAAACAGCGCCGACGAATATCTCAGGGTGCATCAACGCGGCAGCACATTTGCCGACGTCACTGAAGGTTCTGGCGGCATCTGGGAGCGGCTGCATTACGACTGGTCCAATCCTGACAATGTCATCCTCACCACGACGGACTCCAACGTTTGGGGAGGCGCTTCGGGCCACACCTACACTTTTACGCGTCGCCCCGATGGCGGCACAGACATTGATGTGGCCGTCATCCGCGAAGGCAAGAATCTTAAGGGACGTCTGCTCGGCCTTGTGCTGGGCACTATCGGCAGGGGTGTTTTAGAAAAGGCATTTGCAAACAGTGTTAAGGCCATCGAAGATCGGAACAGCGTGAAGACCGACAGAAGCGCGGCGTAAGTCAGGCGGATTACAAGAAGATCCTTCGAATCGCAGTCAGAAACATCGAAAGGGGACGCTATGAAAAAGGGTTATTGGGTTGTTGTCTATCGATCGATTTCGGACGAATCAGCGGTAAAGGCATACGGCCAATTGGCAGTGCCGGCGCTAGAGTCGTTCGGCGGACGCTTCCTGACCAGATCCACAAGTCAGATTCAAACCCGCGAAGCCGGTTTGCAGCTGCGGGCGGTCCTGGTCGAATTCGACAGTTACGAGATCGCCCTCGCAGCTTACGAAAGCAAGGCATACCAGAAGGCGCTTCAGGCACTCGGTTCCGGCGCGGAACGAGACTTTCGCATCGTCGAGGGTGCGTAAGGTCTCCCTGAAGCAGGATAAATTTCTCGTCAATGAACGGATGGGCCCACCGTCTCAAATTCTTCGGCAATATGAGGGCCGGCCATCCCTCGC
>JASHUR010000120.1 GCA_030039895.1 Acidobacteriaceae bacterium
GCTGCGCAATAAGCTCCAGCACAAGATGGAGTCGGCGCTCGACTACGTCCACGTGAACGGATCGATGGAGCACCGGCTGCCCGGCAACCTCAACATGAGTTTTGTGTATGTTGAAGGCGAGTCGCTGCTGATGGGCATCAATGACGTCGCCGTTTCCAGCGGTTCGGCATGCACCTCAGCGACGCTTGAACCATCTTATGTATTGAAGGCCCTCGGCCTCGGCGATGATGTGGCCCATAGCTCCATCCGCTTCGGGCTGGGGCGCTTTAACACAGAGGCCGAAGTTGATTATGTCTCCGACAAGGTCATTGACATCGTCCAGAAGCTTCGTGAACTTTCACCGCTCTACGAGATGGTGAAAGAAGGCATCGACCTGACCAAGATTGAGTGGCAGGCACACTAAGGATCTTTAACGGAATTCGGGTTTATACAGGAGAAACAAATGGCATATAGCGACAAGGTCATCGACCACTACAACAACCCCCGCAATGTAGGCCAGCTCGATAAATCCAGCCAGGAAGTGGGCACGGGCCTCGTGGGCGCGCCGGAGTGCGGCGATGTGATGCGCCTGCAGATCAAGGTCAACCCGGAGACGCAGGTCATCGAGGAAGCCAAGTTCAAGACCTTCGGCTGCGGCTCGGCGATCGCCTCCTCCTCGCTTGCGACCGAGTGGGTAAAGGGCAAGACCGTAGAGGAAGCGATGCAGATCAAGAACACCGACATCGTGAAGGAGCTGTCGCTCCCGCCGGTCAAGATTCACTGCTCGGTGCTCGCCGAAGACGCCATCCGGGCTGCTATTGGCGACTGGAAGAAGAAGAACGGCGTTGGCGAGGACGCCACAGCCGCACAGGCTGTCGCCGCCCGCTAAGGAAACAGGAAATCAGCGACCCAGACCTCGCCTGGAGGTCTGGGAGTATTGTGTAAAGAACCATGTCTACGGATCAGCTCAATGTCCTGAACTCGGCCGACCAGACGCCCGCGCAAAAGGGCATCCAGGTGACCGACCGCGCCATCAAGCGCATCCGCGTCGCCCTGGCCAAGGAGGGCATCTCGCCCACCGAAGGTGGACTGCGCCTGGGCGTGCAGGGCGGCGGCTGCTCAGGACTGTCTTACAACATTCGCTTTGACACACAGCCTCGCGAACGCGACCGGATCTTCAACTTCGAGGACGTGCGCATCTTCGTCGACCCGAAGTCCTTCATCTACCTGCACGGCATGGTCCTCGACTACGAGGAGACCCTCATGCGCCAGGGCTTCAACTTCATCAATCCCAACAGCACAAAGTCCTGCGGCTGCGGCACGTCGTTCTCGGCTTAACCCAGGTCCACCCCTATGGCAACGGGTTTGTGAATCCCCTGGGCGGCGTCAGCGACGCGCCGGGGATCACGACTGGCGTCACGCCGGTGTCCTTGCAGGTCATCGCCGGCGGGAAGTGATTCACAATCGCATCCGGAATCTCGGCTTGGGATGCGGGGATCGGCGGCTCTGTTCCAGCCAGCCGAGCCGCGCTGAATCCTCCCAGCAGATTCGTCAAACGCGGATTCGCGTCCCGCGGGCCCTCGGGCATATACGGCTTCTCATCCGGCAGAGAGGCCATTGCCGGCAGCTGGAACAGCACATCCAGAAATTTCGCGAACGACACATGATCGCCGGGATCTTTCACAATTGCCCCCGATTTCGCGTAGGGCGAAATCAGAATCAGAGGCACCCGCGGCCCGTCCCCACACGGCTCCTTGTCTGGACACTGCTCAAACTGCGGTGGAGGTACATGGTCATAAAACCCCTCCGAGTCGTCCCACAGAACAATGATCACCGAGTCCTTCCAGTACGGGCTCCGCGCGACCGTGTTTACCACCTTTGCCACCAGCGATTCTGAGAGCTGCGAATCCGAGTACCCCGGATGATCGTCGTCGCCAAGAATGTTCTGCGCATACGGATTGGCCGGCTTCCATCCAAACGGATTCAACCGCCCGCCCTTGATGAATACCACGCTCTTCGGCGGCAGCGCGTCGGCCTTCATCATGGTGAAGAAGTCCAACAGATCGTGCTCGCCGCGCCACATCGATGGGTTCTGCCGGATATACCCGAAATATTGCGGCGCATTATGGTGCGGAATATACGCGGGATGGTCGTCGCCCTCGCCATTCCCGAATCCCTCCTGGTACCACGCCCACGGCACCGCGCGGTGGTTCAGCAATACCAGCTCATTGATGTCGTCCTTGATGTCGTCCGTATCGATCTTCACCTTTTTCGCGTTCGCGCCGCTCAGCGTCAGCATCAACGTCGCATAGGTCTGGTCCAGTTGATGCTCCCCGTTTACCTGGAAGGGAAATGCATATGGACCAAAGTCGGGATTTGCGTCGTTCACCACCGGCTCGCCGGTTGCATAGGACGATTTGAATGCCTCGTTCGGATGCCGCGCCGCCTGCGTCTGTCCGGTCTGTCCGGCAATCAGATCGATGTTTCCCGGTGTTGACGGCCCATACATCGCCTGAAAGATGTGGTCATAAAGCGCGAACCGGTGAGCGTACATCCACAGAAACGGCACCGTATGGCAGTCTTCATGCGCCATCGTAAGAATGCCCACCTGCCGCGCAAACTGCGGGCTCGCCATTGACACTTCTACGAGGTGCTTCTCTTCGTAGCCAATATAGTTGTCCATGCGCCCGTGGTCACTCTTGGCCAGCAATGCTTCGCGCGAGTGGTCGGCGTCCGCTGTGTCCGCGGCCTTCAGCAGAAATGGAGTAATCCACTCATGACCAATCGCGTCCCACTGGCGGAAGCCATGCGTCCGCGCCTCAGCCGTCGCCAGATTGTCCGCACCCGGAAATGATCCGAAATAGGAATCGAACGAGCGGTTCTCCTGATAGATCAAAAAGACGTGATGGATATGCGCGCGAAGATTGGCGACAAGTTCCTGGTCAGGGTCAGGCTTCGCTCCTGCAGCGTTTTGCTTCGGGGTTGCAGCAGTCGCGCTCGTCGAGAAGGCCATCAGGCATAGCAACGGAATCAATCCCAGCGTGAGTCTGCAAATCCAACGTCTCTCCCGAAAGCCAAAAACCGTCAACGTCGCCTCCCGTCGCAGAAATGCAATGTGTGGATGGTTGGTCGCGCTTCACACTGCGCCACTACGTCCTTTATACGTCATGCTGATAAGCCAGCTCCGGTTAAAACTATGTGAATTGGCACAGGAAGTGCGCAGGATCGCTCTTCGCATTCGGCACTGGCTGCGCTCACTTATCTCCCTCGCCACGCCCGCCATTCCTCTGCCGTAATCTCCCA
>JASHUR010000121.1 GCA_030039895.1 Acidobacteriaceae bacterium
CCGACTTCAATCCCAATGACCCATCCAGCTCCATGAACGCCCGCCACAAGCGCTGGGATGAGCTCATGGCTCAGTACAAAGGCAAAATCGACGCTAAACTCGCCGAAAAATTTCTCGCCGATCACTATGACGCCTACACAAGCAAAGAGGGCGCCGACGAGCGCACCCTCTGCGGACACATCGATAAGTCTCCGCGCGGCGTTCCCCAGTGGGGATCAGCCCCGTTTGACCCCAGCGGGGCCGTCAACGCCAAGACTGCCGACAGCACCCTCGTCAGTCACATGTCTTTTTACGCCCGCAGCGGACGTCCCTGCGGCGAAGACTTCCTCGTCAAGCCCTTCGTCGCGGCGCATCCGGAATTTGCCTGGGAGCGGCCCTTGCTTAAGGACATGAAGGGCAATCCCTGGGCACTTTTTCACGCCGACGAGCGCACCCCGTCCGCCTCAATCTCAGCCGGTCAATAACACGGCAGGGCGCTGCCGGGGACGGACCCGTCGTAGCGTTCACAATCCGTGTAACTTTTTCTCGGCCGCTGGTCCTTGTCCATGTAAATTCATCTCTCTTTTCATTTCAGTGGTAAGTTTGTCTGCTTTACTACAAGGATATCCAGCCTTAGATACAAATGAATTGAGACTTTTGCCATCCATCTTCCATCTATAATCACATTATTCAATTTGTATGCGATTTACCCGCGCCCTTGTGGCCTGCCTCTTGTTCCTCCTCGTCCTGTTGGCCTCAGGTCAGCAGGTCACTGCGCCTCAGCCTCAGTCAGTCTCCATCATCGGAACCGTCACCGACGTCCAGAACGATGTCCTTCCCGGCGCAACAGTAACCCTCACCGGGCCCACTCCGGCAGACACTCGCACCGCCACCACCGACGACAACGGCTTCTTCGCCTTTCGCGATCTCCCCTCCGGCGTTGCCTACCATGTCTCCATCCGTATCAACGGGTTCGTTGACTACACCTCGGCTACGCTTACCCCTCAGCCCGGGCAGCAGACGGATCTCGGCGACATCAAGCTTACCCTTTCCGTCGTTCAAACCACGGTTACCGCTGTCTCTGAGGAGCAGATTGCCACGCAGGAAGTCAAGCTCGCCGAGAAGCAGCGCGTCCTCGGCATCGTTCCCAACTTCTACGTCACCTACGACAAGCACCCCGTACCGCTCACCTCAAAGCTCAAGTTCAAGCTCGCTTTCCGCACCTCTATCGATCCGGTAAATTTCGCCGGTGTTGGCTTTCTTGCCGCCGTCGACCAGGCCGGCGACACTCCCAACTACCAACAGGGCTGGCTCGGCTACGCCCAGCGCTATGGGGCCGAATACACCGACAGCTTCACTGACATCATGTTTGGCGGTGCCATCCTGCCCTCCCTCTTTCATCAGGACCCCCGCTACTTCTACCAGGGCACCGGAACTGTAAAGTCCCGCTTCTTGCACGCGATCTCTACGCCCTTCATCTGCCCGGCAGACAACGGCCACCACGAGTTCAACATCTCCTCCATTGGCGGCGACGTCATCTCCGGAGCCATCTCCAACCTTTACTACCCGCGCAGTAATCGCGGCGCCGGCCTTGTTTTTGGCGGGGCCCTCATCGACACTGGCGCCCGTGTTGTCAACGCTCTTGCGCAGGAGTTCATCTTCCCCCGCTTCACCAGCCATTCCAAAGACCAGAACTAAAGCAGCTTCCGCGTTCGCGTTTGCATCCTCAGAATCGCATGTGTTAGCCTCAGCGGCATTCAACCCGATCCGTTGGCCCACGCAACGGTTTCTCGGCCCCCTCACTACCTTCCTGGCCACCCCCTCGCCCCTTGCCGGCCACGCTCTCCTGCTCTCTCGGGTTTGCGATTTCCCCAGGTGTGCGGATCCTCATGTAAAAAGGAGCGCACCATGGCACTCAAAGACGATCTCGTCTTCCGGCCTCTGCCGCCAATCGCGGAGCCCGTCCACTTTCCCTTTCCCATCCCCAATCCCCTCGGCCCGCTCGCCGCTCTTGGCGGAGATTGGGGCGGTAAAGGCTTCAACGTCATCTGGCGGCCTGACAGTGTAGCGGGGCAGGACCACTTTCTCGAACTCAACCTCACACTCGACTCCATCGACTTCACCGCCATCAGCGGCGCCATTCCCAACCGCGGTCTGCTTCAGCCGGACATCAACATGTTCGGCCTCACCTATCTTCAGCAAATCTCTGACGCGAACCTCAACGCCGGCCTTCACATCGAGCCCGGCATCTGGGCTGTCGCTCCTGTAACCACTGATCCTGCCGACCCGGCCACCGTCGTACGCATGGCCTCCATCCCCCACGGCACAACCATCCTCGCCCAAGGGACTGCATCCACCGTCTCTGGCGGCCCGAATATCCCCAACAACAATATTCTCCCCTTCTTCATCGGCGACCCCGGGGCCACGTTCAATTTTCCCGAGCAAAACCTCGGCACTCCGACCGCCTTCCGTTCTCCGCCCGCGCAGATCGTCGGCATCACTCAGACCATGGTCGACAATCCCAACTCCGTTCTGCAGGCGGCCATCGCCGGTCAAACCATACTCTCGACGACCATCCTGCAGATATCCACTCAACCGGCCGCTCCCATCACCGGTGGAGGCACAGCGAATACCGCGTTCCTTGCCGGGGCTGCCGGCGGCCCCAACGCATTGTCCTTCTCTGCGTCCGCCACCTTCTGGATCGAAACCGTTGAGGGCTCGCCCAACTTCCTTCAGCTCCAGTACTCTCAGCTCGTGCTGCTCAACTTCAACGGATTAAGCTGGCCGCACGTCACCGTCGGCACGCTCCGTAAGAATGTCCCGGTCATTCCCCCCGTCTGGCTGGTAGATCCGGACATTCCTCACAGAATCCTGGAGAAGGTGCAGCCGCCCATTCCGCCGGATCTCGGTGCTCCGGTTGAAACCGTCGATCTGGGTCAACTTCCACCGGGCCTCTTATACGAACCCAAACGCGAAGGGAAACCTCACAAACCGGTACCCCATCCCAGACCAGACAAGAAGTAGAACCCTCTCCGCGAGCGGGGCATCCCCCGGCCCCGCTTACCGGAGCTCGCAACTCCGCTCAGCGAAACACGCCACTGTGGCAAGTCCCAGCGGCAGCTCAGGCAGATTGTGATATCAGGGGTATTTCAGGCAGGGCAATCAAATGGGGGAGGTCGCGCGGCATACGGCTCTGGCCCGCTGCGTTACTTCCATTCCCACACTTTCGCAACGGTATTGCCGTCGGCATCCACTTCGTACTCAAAGGCACCGCAGGCGTTGTTCATCCGCTCCAGCTTCTTTGACTTGGTGCGGTAGAACAGCATCCCGCGGTAGCTCACCGAGCCGCCCGGTCCGAACTTTCCCACTCCCGTTCCGGTCCACGTCACGGAGTCGCCGTCCTCCATCATGCTCATTCCCTGGCCATGGCCAAAAATCGAGCCGTCTTCGCGGACAGTGGACGTATAGCTGCCCATGCCCTTTCCCTTCACTCCAAGGATGTGTCCGCTGTCTTCGAACGATACTTCTGCTGTAGGTGGATCTACTGAAACCACGCGGCGTACCAGTCTTCTGCCTTTGGTTTCGCTGATCAGTTCTCCTATCATGATGTTCACCTCTTCTGCTGCGGGACTTGAATAAAGCTCCCGGGCCGCACAATTATACGCGCCAGCTATGCTGTGCAATATCATTGAGCCGGGCTGCGCGCCAGCGGGTGAGAGGTGTTTTGATTGCCGATCGTCTTCCGTTCATCGATGGGGAAGATCCAGAAGCACCACACCCGAGTGCTCCTCTACACGTTCGAGAATTACCTCCCGGCCATCGGCGGAGATATCGAAGTCCTGAACGTCAAAGCCAGGTGGAAGATGGGTGAGCTGTTGCGCATCACCCGTCTCCAGGTTGATGCGCCACAGGTTCTTATGCTCGATCTCTCCTTGGAGCACAACAATCGCGTGCCCGCCGGGCAGAATCACAACATGTCGGGCCCCTCGCGTCAGGGTCAACGTTCTTAAAGGATGCGCACCACTCTCCGGTGTGACCGCCTTCACAGTGAACGTTGTTCCGATGTCCGGCCCCGAGTAGACAACAAATCGCCCTCCAGGCTCCCACGCCGGATCTAGCGAATATTCCCGCACAATAGAAGCAGGCGGCTGGCCGTCCAACGGGATGCGGAAAAGGTGTGACACACCGTGCTCCAGCACCGCCGAGGTAATCGACTTCCCGTCGGGCGCCCAGGCTGGAGAGCCCTCTAGATTAAGAGTATCGGCGACAACGCGCGCATGTGAGCCGTCCGCCTGCATTGCGTAAAGGAGCCTTTTCCCATGTTGGATGACCGAGAATGCGATCGATCGCTGGTCGGGAGAGATTGCCGGACTTCCAATGATTCGCGAATCGCCTCCGTTCCACAACTCTCTGCTGACTCCATCGGACAACCTCCGCACGCTCTCCCCGGGCCCGTTCTCTGCGATGTACACAACGGAATTCCCGCATAGCCGCGGAGAAAAGCCCTGACCAGCCATCAGCGGAGTTGGCGTTGCATCCGATGGTCCCGTGGTTGAGCCGCCAAGCCGTAGTCGCCACAGGGTTCCCTGCGAGCTAGCTGCCGTCAGAACAAGGCGGCGGCCATCTGCGCTTGCCGCCAGCGATGTATATCGATCGACCCCGAAGGTTAGGCGGTGCGGGATCCGGTGTTCGACGTCCATGCTGTATAGCCATGGCCCGGCCCCATCCGCGTTGCTCGCAAGATACATCAGTGTGCGTCCGTTCAGCATAACGGGATAAATGACCCGCGTATTGTGTGACGTAATCCGCTCCGGAGTTCCCCCTGACGAAGGTATTCGCCAGATGTCCAGCTTGTCCGGCAGCGATCCCTTAACAACGTAGACGTATGCGCCATCGGGCGACCACAGCGGGAAGTGAGAGTGCTCGCCCGCGGGCGCCGTAAAGATACGCCG
>JASHUR010000122.1 GCA_030039895.1 Acidobacteriaceae bacterium
GTGGTCGATGTGTTCTTCCTGGGCGACGTGCTGATGAGTGCGCGCCTCATCCTGATTGGCCTGTTTGCGTTGATTGACCGGCTGAGGCGGCGTAAGGTCCCACCCGGAGAATACGGGCCACGTGTCGCGGTGCTGATTCCGGCATACAACGAAGAGACAGTGATCGTGCGGACAGTTCGTTCGGTGCTGAATTCAGATTATGCAAACCTGCGTGTAATCGTGATCGATGATGGTTCAACCGACGACACCTTTGAGGTGGTCCGCGCGGCGTTCCCGGACGAGATTGCGGAGCGCCGCCTGATGGTGCTGACCAAGCCCAATGCAGGTAAGGCCGAGGCCCTGAACTATGGGCTCCAGCATGTGGTGGAAGAGATTTACGTCGGCATCGACGCTGATACTGTGATTGCTCCGGATGCTGTGCGGCAGCTGGTGTTCCATTTTGCCGATCCACGAGTAGGCGCGGTGGCTGGCAACGCCAAGGTGGGTAACAAAGTCAATTTATGGACGCGGTGGCAGGCACTCGAGTACATCACGAGCCAGAACTTTGAGCGGCGGGCGCTTGATTTGTTCAACGTGGTTACAGTTGTACCCGGTGCGATCGGTGCGTGGCGGACGGCGGCGGTGCAAAAGGGCGGCGGCTACCCGATTAACACGGTGGCCGAAGATGCCGATCTGACCATGAATCTGCTGGAGCACAACTACAAGGTCATCTATGAAGACCGCGCGCTGGCGTTTACCGAGGCCCCAGTGAATGCGCGAGGGCTGATGCGGCAGCGCTTTCGCTGGTCTTTCGGCACCCTGCAGGCGGTGTTCAAACACAAGCAAGCCTTCCGCACCAACCGGGCGATGGGGTTGTTTGCGCTGCCGAACATCATCGTCTTTCAGATTCTGCTGCCGCTGGTGTCTCCATTTATTGATCTGATGTTTGCCGCGGGCGTGATTCAATACTTTGTTGATAAGCACTTCCATCCTGAGACGACGAGTGCTGCGAGCTTTGAGAAACTGCTGACTTACTTCCTTGCCTTTCTGGTGATTGATTTTGTGACCTCGGTGCTGGCGTTTTCGCTGGAGCGGCGGCATCCGGCGAGCAAAGGCGACGGCTGGCTGCTGTTCCACATCTGGCTGCAGCGGTTTGCGTACCGGCAGGTGTTCTCGGTTGTGTTGTTCAAGACGATCAAACGGGCGATAGACGGGCGACCGTTCAACTGGGAGAAGATCGAGCGGACGGCGAAGATGTCGCGCCGCACGGAGAGCATTGCCGGATAAAGGCACCGGGTCAGCGAGACGTACTTGAACCGGGGTGGGCAGTGAGATGTCCGGATTTAAATCGCGCGAAACCAAGGTAACTCCTTCGAATCGCAGAAGTTAAGAATTTACCTTCAAAAATGTGCACCAGGAACCGGGCATGGTGTTAGACTTACGCCACGATTCACGAAATTGGCACCGTTCAAAGAGCGCCAAGCAAGCTGATTTAGCTGATGGCCGGCGAGGCCGCAGCTCTCTGCCGAGATTGTTCCCACAACATTTCCCTTTCTCGTTGTCAGCCCTCTCATCGAGGTTTGAACGATATGAAAGCCCTCCCCCGAAGTGTCCTTGTGGCGACGCTCGCCGCCGGTTGTGCTGCCATGGTTTGTGCTCAACAATTAGCGCAGGCCCCAACGCCGGAGACGGTTGCCGCAAATAATCCTGGTGCATCTTCCAGCTGGCCGTATATGGATGAAACGACCGCATCCTCCAGTGCGGTTCGACTCCCGGTGAATGCGCAACCGGTGCCAGAGTCGTGGTTCCTGAAACGCTACGGGTTTGGTATGGACGTTGGTCTGCTGGGAATTGGTGGCGAAGCGGCCGTTTCGCTGACAGATTCGCTAAACCTGCGCACCGGAGCGAGGTACTTCAGCTTCAGCACATCTCAGACGGCGAACGACATTCCGTTTACGGCGACCGCGAGGCTGCAATCAGAGCATGCCATGCTGGACTGGCATCCCTTTCATAATGGCTTTCGGGTGAGCCCGGGCCTGCTGTTTGGAAACAGCACCCGCGCATTCGGGTCGACGACGATTACAGCCGGAAGCTCGTTTACGCTGAATCACGTGACCTACTACAGCAGCTCGGCGAGTCCGGTCAGTGCTTCCGGCGCAGTGCTGTTTGCGCACACTGCACCCATGTTTACGCTGGGCTGGGGAAACCTGATCCGCGGGATACAAGACGGACACCTGACGTTTCCATTTGAGCTCGGCTTCGCGTACATGGGCGATCCGAAGACAGAGCTCAACTTTGAGGGCGTGGCCTGCACGGATGAGGCGCAACAGGACTGCACGAACATCGCCGACGACCCCTCGATTCAGGCGAATATTGCGGCGGAACATACGAAGCTGCAGAGCAGCGCGAACTGGCTGCGCTTTTATCCGATCCTGAATGGCGGCATTGCCTTCCGTTTCTGATCGCTGAGTGCGGTGAGGACCAGCGCGACGACGGAGGCCCAGTCTCCGGCGGAAGTCTGCCGGAAGAGGCGTGCGCTCGAGTACCACGGGCTGGTTGTGCGCTGCTCCATCCAGCGCCAGTCAGAGATCCACGAAAGCATGATCCAGACAGGCTTAGCCATGGCTCCGGCGAGGTGCGCGATCGACGTATCGACCGTCAGCACCAGGTCGAGCGACGCCATAAATGTCGCGGTCTCGAGCATGTCGGCGTGGGTCGAGGCGGCATTCTGAATGTCCAGGCGGTCGCGGAGCGGCACGATTTGCTCGACGCCTGCTCCTTTCTGCAGAGATATCAGCGTAAGACCGGGGACGTCTGCGATAGGAAGCAGAGCGGAGAGCGGCATGGAACGGCTGGCATCAGCCTTGTTGCGGGGATTGCCGCTCCAGGCAATCCCGATGCGCAGGCAATTGGGGCAGGAGATTGCGGAGCATCGCGGCTCAGCTTTCAGATAGCCGCCCGGGGATGGGATGGCTTCAACGGTTGTTCCAAGAGCCAGCGGAAGACTCATGAGCGGGCACTGGAAATCGAAGGCAGGAAGCGGCGCTCCGCGCGGCACGATCTGAGTCACGCCGGGAAAGTCCTTCAACAGCCGGGTAAGCGGCGGCTGCACTTCAAGAATGATGCGGCCTCCGCGTGCGGCGACGAGGGGCGCAAAGCGCACGAACTGAAGCGTATCGCCGAGACCCTGTTCGGCGTGGAGCAGGATGGTTTTTCCGTCGAGCGGCTGTCCGCGCCAGAGAGGCGTGCTCGCGTGCCGGCGTCGCAGTCGCAGCTCTTCAAAATCCCAGCGTGATTCATAGTTGCGCCAGCCATCGGAGAATTCTCCATTACGAAGCTGGGCAAGGGCCAGATTGTAGCGTGCGCCGGGGAGGCTGGCTTCGAGCGCAAAGCCCTTCTCGTAGAGTGAACGCGCCTCATTGAATTTGCCGAGAGCCAGCACGGCATTGCCGAGGTTGACATAGGCGCGTGCGTAATTCGAATCGAGCGCGAGCGCGCGGCAGTAGGACTCGGCGGCGTCCGCCATATTTTTTCGGCTGTAGTGGAGATTGCCGAGGCTGTTATGCACGTCGGCGCTTGAGGGGTCGAGCGCGAGCGCTTTCTGGAAGCAGTCCTGAGCGGCGGCCCAATCCTTTTGGTCGGCGAGGGCGTTGCCGAGGCCGTGTTGCGCGGCAAAGGAGGCAGGCTGGTGCATGAGCGCGTGGCGGTAGCAGGAGATGGCTTCGCTGAGGCGATTGAGCCCGGTGAGGGCGTTGCCGAGGTTGATGATGGCCTTGACGTAGCCGGGGCGGATGCGCAACGCGCGCAGGTAGTGCAGGGCGGCGGCGGCGGAGTGTCCATGATCGTAATAGAGATTGCCGAGGTTCAGATGGGCCTCAGCAAAACGGGGATGCAGCCTGATTGCCATGACGAAAGCGGCGCGGGCTGCAAATGGGCGGTGGAGGCGGTTGAGCGAGTATCCCAGCGCAAAGTAGAACTCAGCACGCATAGGGGCCAGTGCGAGGGCCCGCTTATAACTAGCGACGGCTGAGGCGTCGTCTCCCTGACGGCAAAGAATGTTGCCGAGAGAGTAATGTGCGCGGGCGAAACGTGGCTCGGCGGTGATGGCCGCCTCACAGCAGCGACGCGCTTCGTCGAGTTTTCCACGGTCAGAGAGGATATCGGCCAGCCGACAGCAGGCTGGAGCCGAGTGCGGGTCGTGCGCGAGTGAATGGCGACAGGCCGCTTCCGCTTCAGAAAGGTTTCCGGCAGCGTGGTGCGCGTGTGCCAGGTTGAGGTAGAAGTGCGCGGCTGGGCTACTGGGGGGCAGGGCGGCGATTGCTGCATGGATGAGCGTAATTGCTGCCGCATACTGTCGCGTCTG
>JASHUR010000123.1 GCA_030039895.1 Acidobacteriaceae bacterium
CGAGTGGCTTGTCACCAATGGTATCGGCGGCTACTCGTCTTCAACCGTGGCCGGTATGAATACCCGCCGTTACCACGGTCTGCTGGTTGCTGCCACCAAACCTCCGCTGGGGCGAATCGTGATGTTGTCGCAACTCGAGGACGCCATACTCGTCGACGGCAAAAGGTTTGACCTGTCGACCAATATGTACGCGGGCAGCGTTGTCCATCCCGCCGGCCACATGAATCTGGCCCGGTTTCAGCTGGAGCCATTTCCGGTCTTCACCTATGCCCAGGACGACTGGGAACTCGACAAATCGATCTTCATGGTTCATGGAGAAAACACCGCCGTCGTCGAATACACGTTCAGGAGAAAATCGCCGGGGCTGAGCCTGTCACTGGAAGTAAGGCCGCTGATTGCCTTCAGGGACTACCACGGGACGACCCACGAAAATTCCCAGCTCAACCGGACGGTGGAGCAGACGCCGGAATATGTTGAAGTTCATCCTTACGAAACCCTCCCCCGGCTGTATCTGGCCCATGACTCCGCCATCGTTCAGATCGACGGCTACTGGTACAAAAATTTTGAATACGAACAGGAGCGCGCGCGCGGTCTCGACTTCATAGAAGATCTCTTCAGCCCGCTCATCTTCAAAGCGGACATGAAGGAAGGACGCTTTGCCCTTGTGGCCTCCACCGCTCCGCGATCGACGGCCCAGGTAGCGGAGTACCGCCGCGCAGAGTTGTCGCGGCGGTCCATCGCGCACTTTAATTACCGCGCCAATTTCGGAAGCTCCGATCTGATCCCGACTCTGTACCGTGCCGCCGAACAATTCATCGTCACGCGGGCGCCGTATAAAACGCTGCTTGCCGGCTACCACTGGTTCAGTGACTGGGGCAGGGACACGATGATTTCGCTCCCCGGACTGCTTCTTGCGACAGATCATCCCGATCTTGCCCGGGAAATCCTTCTTGAGTACGTCCGCTACATCGACGGGGGAATGTTGCCGAACCGGTTCCCGGACTCCGGTGAAACTCCCGAATACAACACTGTGGATGCAACGCTCTGGTTCTTCGAGGCGGTTCGCCAGTATCTGGCCTACCGCAAAGATGACGAATGGCGTACCCAGGCCCTCCAATTGATCCGCGAATCTCTCTACGCCCCGCTGAAAGGCATTGTGCGCGCACACATCGCAGGTACGCGGTTCGGGATTCGCGCGGACGAGGAGGGATTTCTCTGGGCCGGCGACGGCCAGATCCAGCTTACGTGGATGGACGCCCGGGTTGGCGACCTGTCGATCACCCCGAGAGCGGGCAGGCCCGTGGAGATTCAGGCGCTCTGGCACAATGCTCTGCGGGTTCTGGAAGACCTGGGCAGGATGCTGGGCGACAATATCGGAGCAGACTCCTGTGCGGAGCTTGCCGGAAAGCTGCGGGCCGGCTTCGAGCGCGTCTTCTGGCTCGATCAGCAAGAGCATCTCCGCGATGTCGCCGGCCTGTCGGAACACGACAACTCGCTGCGCCCCAATCAGATCTTTGCCGTCAGCCTCCATTACCCTTTGCTCAAGGGAGATCGCGCGCGCAGCGTGGTCAGCACCGTGGAGAACGAGCTTCTCACTCCCTACGGTCTGCGCACGCTCTCGCCAAAGGACGAAAAATATCGCGGGCGCTATGGGGGCGACACCTGGAGCCGCGATAACGCATACCACCAGGGGACGGTGTGGCCATGGCTTGCCGGGCCCTTTTTCTTCGCCAAGCTGAATGCCTGCGACTCTGTCGATGAGGTGCTGCCGCAAATCGACGCATGGCTCGATGCATTCGCCGTGCACCTCCGCGACGCCGGGCTGGGACAGATCTCCGAGATATTTGATGGCGACTATCCGCATAGCCCGCAGGGCTGCATCGCGCAGGCATGGAGCGTGGCCGAGATTCTTCGCCTGGCAAAAATGGTTTCCAGGCATCCCAGCAGAAAGCGATAACCCAGATTATGCGTGGCATGCGAATTCCGATGATCAATCCAAATAACTTCACAACGAAGCGAGGCAACTGAATTGCTCCCGGCACTGTTCCGTATGAGCTGGCGCAACCGATGGGCGCTGGCGGCTTTGCTTGTCTTTCTTGGAGTGCGCACACCGGTCCTGAGCGCCGCACCCGTCGCGGTGACACAGTGGCACTCCGGCTTGGTTGAACTGAATCAGGGCTGGCTCGAACACGACGGCGACAACCCCGAGTGGGCCCGCGCCGAGTTCGATGACAGCACATGGAACACGGTGGACCTGGAGGATCTGGGACCCGCTCTGCAAGGTTGGCACTGGTATCGGCGTCGCGTGAATTTTGGACCCGATAAACATGATCTGCGCCTGCTGATTGCCGGGGGCGTTGGAACCTACGAAGTGTTCATTAACGGAATCCGGGTGCCGGGTCCGACCCTCCGTTCCTCTGTTTTCGTCGGCAGGCCCGTAGAGGCCGTTTTCCCGGTCCATTCCTCCGATGGCGTTTTCGAAATCGCTCTAAGAACGCGGATTCCACCCAGCTATAGCGCCTGGCATCTGCCCCAGTTCACAAGTGTGACGATGGGACTTCCCACCGCCATCGAATATGAAATGCAGGCCCTCGAGAGCCAGCGCCTATACGGACTCGGGCCTTCCGTTTTTATCAACCTGTTGCTTTGCATTGCGGGCATATGCGCCCTGGCCCTCTACAGTTTTCAGCCAACCGAGCGGGAATATATTTGTCTCGGGCTTTACCTTTTGCTGGTGGGGATCTCGAACGGTCTTTCCATGCTCCAATCCTCCGGACTCGTGCCGCTATCTGCAAATTTCCTGATTGCCGATCCCCTCATTTATGCATGGGTCATCGCCCAGATCGAATTCACATACAGCTTTGCCGGCCGGCGCGTGGGCCGAATCTGGCGGATCTACGAAGCGTCTCTTCTCATCGGTCCGATACTTGCCGTTCTTGTCTGGTCCGGTCGATTTCCGAGCGATACCTATGCATTGATTGAAGCAGCCGTGACAGCTCCGGTCGGACTACTGTTATCCATCCTGCTGTTCATCTGGTATCGCAAAGGCAACCGCGAGGCCGGCTGGCTCATTCTTCCCAGCCTTGCTCCTGCAGTTACAACCGCCCTCTTCGACCTCGGGACGGCGTCGATCACCCTGGGCTGGCAACCGTTCAATTTCCTGGTTGAAGCAATCCGCATAGGGCCGATGGGCCTTCAACTGGTCGATACGGGATCCCTTGTGTTCTTGCTCTCCATAGCTGCTGTGATGTTCTTCCGCTTCTGCCGCGTAGTTCGTGAGCAGGCCCGCACCGCAGCGGAATTGGCTGCCGCGCGCGAAATGCAACAGCACCTCGTTCCGGCTATGCTTCCGTCTCTGCCGAATTACGAGATCGAGGCGGCCTATCTTCCCGCCCGCGAGGTAGGCGGTGATTTTTTTCAGGTTCTTCCTCGGCCCGACGGGTCCATTCTGGTCGTGATCGGAGACGTCAGCGGCAAGGGGCTGGGAGCTGCGATGACCGGGGCCTTCGCGATCGGCGCGCTCCACGCGCTTGCGGCTGAGATCTCGGATCCGCCGCAGCTTCTTAGCCTGTGGAACCGCGAGCTCCTGCGCGGAAAAGACAACGAATTCATCACTTGTCTTTGTGTCAGGCTCAGTCCTGATGGGCAAATGACAATTTCCAACGCGGGCCATTTGCCCTTCTATAGGAATAGCGAGGAGCTCACAAGCGAAGGCGGCCCTCCGCTGGGCTTGTTCCCCGATTTGGTTTATTCGGAATCACGTTTTGAATTCAATTGCGGCGACAGTCTCATTCTGCTGTCGGACGGCGTCGTCGAGGCCAGAGATGCAAACGACGAATTGTTTGGATTTGAGCGAACTCAGGCACTCGCCGGTAATTCCGCTCACGAGATAGCCTCCGCCGCACAGCAATTCGGTCAGGAAGACGACATAACAGTTCTCAAACTCAGGCATACTCCGATCGAGCCCTGCGCCGTTTAGCGCCTCGGACACAATCTTAAAATCCGACCGTCCGGCCTCTTGGATAGTCGGAGTACCGAAGCAAAGCCACCTTCCTGGCACACAACTTCCGGCTTGCCGGCGATCCTTCAGGACCCCGCCTAACGCAAAGCCCAGCCTTGCGGCTGGGCTTCCGCTTTCTGATCACACTCTAAGATTTGTTGTACCCGCCACGTCAGGGCTTGACGTTGATCGTGATGGTCGCAGTGGCCTGAGTGTAATCAGTGGTGTCGGTTGGGAAGAAGGTGACCGAAAGAGTGTTGCTCCCTTCGGGCAGGACGGTCCCTGCATCGGGTGAATAGACAAAGGTGCCGGGCACAGAGGCAGTGGCGTCGAGCTGAACGCCGCTGAGCGGAGTGCCGTACTCGATCGCGCCCGGCTTCAGCCAGGTGATTTTGGGAACGGCCGGGTTGACCTGCAGATTGACCGAGCCCGTTGCTGAGGTGTAGTTGCTGGTGTTCGACGGAGTGAAGACCACAGTAAGCGTCTGCGTGCCCGCCCCAAGCACCGTGCCCTTGGCTGGTGTGTAGGTAAAGGTGCCGGGAACTTTGTCCCCGTTGAACGTGGCCGTAGCATCCAGTTGCGCATCGCCCAGCGCGGTTCCGTACGTGATGGCCGCGGGCGCTGCCCAGCCGATGACCGGGGTGGATGAGGTGACCAGAATAGAGACAGAAGCCTTCGCCGTCGTGTAGTCGGTGGTATCGGTTGGAGTGAAGGTCACTTTCAGGGTCTGGGTTCCACCAGCAAGCACCGTGCCTGCCGCAGGCGAGTAAGTAAAGGTGCCGGGGATGGTGGAAGTAGCATCCAGCTGGCTGGCGCCTAGCGGCGTGCCATAGGAGATCGGCGCCGGCGCTGCCCAGGAGAGCACGGGCGTCGCCTCGTCCACAGTGATCGTAGTCGTGACCGTCTGCTGCGTGTAGTCGGTCGAGTCAGTCGGAGTAAAGGTGACGGAAAGCGTCTGAGCTCCAGCCGTCAGCACCGTGCCTGCCGCGGGCGAATACACGAACGACCCAGGCACAGATGCGGTTGCGTCGAGCTGGGTGCCGCTGAGTGGCGTTCCGTAGGTGATGGCTGCGGGTTTATTCCAGGTGACCTTCGGCGTCGCCTGGTTCACCTGCAGGATGACCGATGCAGAAACGGGGCTGAAGCCGACGGTGTTCGAAGGCGTGAACAGCACCGAGAGCGTCTGCGCCCCCGCGCTGAGAACCGTTCCCGCAGCGGGCGTATAGGTGAAAGTCCCGGGGACCTTCGTGCCGTTGTAGGAGGCGGTTGCATCCAGCTGCTTCCCGTTCAGCGCCGTTCCGTAGGCGATGGCTGCGGGTGCCGGCCAGGTGATGACAGGCGCGGGAGGTTCCGCAGTCGTCGTCTGAGTGAGCGTGGCGCCGAGATAACTGCCCTGTGCCGGCCAGGTCGCGGTCAGCATGCAAGTGCCGCTCGGCGCGGTGATTGTAATGGTCGTGCCGCTGTTGCTGCACGCGCCACTGGCGCTGATAACGGGCGTAGCGCCGGAGTTGGTAGTCGCCGAGACGACGAAGGTGGAGTATTCCGGAGCGGTGGCCGGAGCGCCGGTGAAGGTGACGGTGGGCGCGACCTGGGGCGCGAAGTTAGCAGTGATCGACTGTGGCCCATCCATGACCAGAGTCAGCGGATTGCTCGTGGATGTTGTCGTGCCGGTGAAATTAACAAAGTAGTATCCGGTGTTCGGAGTCGCGGTGACCACGGCATCCGTCCCGGCGGGGATGTACCCGCCCGCGCTGACCGTACCTCCGGCTCCGGCCGCCGTGGTAAGCAGATAGGCGGTGGAGAAGGTCGCCGAGTAGACAGCGGAAGTAGAGGGAGCGGTCACCGGGTCGGAGGTGGAGGTGGTGCCGTCCTGCCATTGGGTCAGCGTGTACTGGGTGCCGGTGGGGCCTTGCGGAGAAACGACGCTGAGGGTGCAGGCGCTGTCCGGCGTCCAGACAAGAGTGACGGGAGTGTTGTAGGTGCCCGGAGTACAGCCGGTACCGGCGGTGGTCACGGCCAGGCCGGAGGGCGAGGTGGTAATGGTGGCGCTGCCGGCCGGCAGAGACGGCGCCAGGGACACGCCCTTGAAGTTGGAGTCGGGCGGTGCAGTGTCAAGAAGGGTAAACGACGTGCCCGGATTGGTCGTCGTGCTCAGACTGTCGGTGATTCCGTACAGATACGTCGGGTCCAGATCGGAGATGGTGTAGTTGGTTACGTAAAGGTAGACATTGCCGCCGGAGACCACCCCGGCCAAACCATAAAGGCCCGAGGTGCCCGATGTATCGGCGGAATTGACTTGGGGGTTCTCGACCAGATTGAGGCCCTGGTAGAGCGTATACGCGAGTGACCAGGTTCCCGAGCCGTCCGCCGCGCTGTTGATCCACTTCTGTAGGCCGCCATCGCCGACGTGGTTGCTGTTCGAAGTATTCTTGGGGTTGCCGCTGTCGGTCACGTACAGCACCGTGGGGCTGGCGAAGAAGTAATTCACCGGGCTCAGGTTGGTCGACGCGCCTGCGTTGAAGGCGTTGCCGTTGCTGGTTGCGCCTGAAGTGAGCGTCACCTTGCCCGTGCCGCCTGTATTGCCCCAGCCGGACAGAAGATTCGGGCCGCCCGTGTCTCCAGTGGGAGGAGTGGTTGGCGTAAACAGGCTCGTCGCCGGAGGCGTGCCCAGCGTTCCGATCAGGGAACGGTTATCGCTCTTGCCTTCGGTGCTGTCGATGGAGATGTAGAGAGTGTTGTTATAGATCTGCACATCGCGAGTGTCCTGCGCAATGTACGAGCCGGTGTAACCCGTACCGACACAGGTGGACGTGGGAACGGCGTCACCGCCGGTAATCGCAGTAGGAGCGTTGTTCGGCGTGCCCAGAGGAGTATAGAAGACGCCACCGGTCAAATCGCAGCCGCTTCCCTGGCCGGAAACGTACGCATAGGTGAGGCCGTCGGCCGTATAGATGCTACGCGGGTTGTTCGTATTGAAGATGTTGTAGAGGGCGGTCGAGGAATTTACGTTCCCGTAGGGATCGATAAGCGCGATCACCCGCGGAACCGCCGTGTAGCTCTGCCCGGTCAGGCTGCCGGACTGGGCGAGTGCGCCCGAAGGGGCGGCTCCGTAAGGGTCCAGGGTGAACCCGGGGTAGTAGGCGGCGTCGAAGGTTGGGGCGTCAATCCCGTAACCCATGAGGGTGAGATATTGGCCGGTACCGGAAAGCTGCAGGGTGCCTTCAGACGAAGACCCGTACTCGCCGGAGACGGGGAAATTGGCATTGGCGGCCGCCTGCGGGAGGACGAGTGAATTGACGAAGGTTACGCTGGACGTGCCGCTCGGCGTGTACTGGAAAAGAGTGAGAGGCGCCGCCTGATTGTCTCCGTAGCCGCCGTAGGTGCTGTTGCCGGAGCCGGTTCCGGTACCGTCGGTGACGGAGGTGCAGGTGCCGCCATGCACTCCGCAGCCCTCGACCACGACGACGAGGTTGCCGGGGGTGAAAAACGGCGCCTCCTGGGCAAATATGCTGCGCTGGCCGATGGCAAGCACGGGCAACAGGGCGAGAGACACGAGTATCCTGCGGTTCAGTTTGAACATTTGGATCTTCCTTGACGCTGAAATTGACGCTGAAATTGAGGCCGGGTAACGTCAGAGATTATCCGTGGAAGCGTGAGAAACGCGGGTCAACAAATGATGAATTCTTCGAGCATGTTTCATGGCCGCCCGGCTTTGGATTCAGGCAGCGGTTCGCTACGGGAAAAACACCAGGGCCTGTCCGT